>DASUPM010000341.1:0-9555 GCA_036281095.1 Pseudorhizobium sp. | reverse complement strand
TGTCCTCGATGTTGAGCACGAGGCAGATGTCCGCCAGCGTCTTCGGCTTGTTGCGGCTGTTGATATTGTGCAGGACCAAGATATCGACCGCGGAGAGATCGGGAACACCGGCTGCCGCCATGCAACGGACCATCCAGCGGTTGAAGGCGTGATTCAGCATGATCATGCCGAATTCGATTTCAGAAAGCGCGGGCAGGGCGCCGCTGGCCAGATGACCGGAGGAAACGATCGGACCGAAGGCATCCTTCTGCGATGACATGATTTTCCTCTCCGAACAGGAACGCCGCCGGGTGGCCGGCGGCGTTCTCTTGATCACATCTTCTTGTAGGCGTCCACAATCGCCTTCCCTTCGTCACCAGCCTTGGCAAGCCAGTCTTCGGTCAGCTTTGCGCCGACCTCGGCAAGTCCGCTTTTCAGCTCCTCGCTCGGCTGCACGACCTGCATGCCGTTCGAGGAGAGCGTGTCCATGTAGCTCTTGGTCTTTTCGACGCCGAGTTCCCAGCCACGCGCCTCGGCAGCCGCGGCCGCTTCCATGACCGCGGTCTGGAGGGCGGGATCGAGCGCGTCGAAAGTCTCCTTGTTGACGAAGACGACGTTCTTCGGAATCCAGGCCTGCGTGTCGTAGTAGTGAGTGAGCGACTCCCAGATCTTGGAGTCCACACCCGTCGCGCTCGACGTCATCAGTCCGTCGACCACGCCGGTGGCGAGCGCCTGCGGCAGTTCCGCCGCCTGAACGGTCACGGGCTGGGCGCCGACCAGTTCGGCAATGCGCGAGGTGCCGACATTATAGGCGCGCCATTTCAACCCTTCGAGGTCGGCTACGCTGTTGACCTCCTTCTTGGTGAAGATGCCCTGCGGCGGCCAAGGGGTCGTGTAAAGGAGCTTCAGCCCCTGCTCGTCAAGCGCCTTTTCGACCGCAGGCTTGGAGGCTTCCCATAGCTTCTTCGACTGCTCGAAACTGGTGGCGAGGAAGGGGATGACGTCGATGCCGAAGACGGGGTTCTCGTTCTCGTGCAGCGAGATCAGGACCTCGCCCGCCTGAGCCTGGCCCGTCTGAACGGCGCGCTTGATATCGGGCGCCTTGAACAGTGTGGCACCCGGATGGACGGTGATCTTGAGCGCGCCGTTCGTCGCCGTGTCCACGTCGGAGGCGAACTGCATGAGGTTTTCGGTATGATAGTTCGCCGGGGGGTAGGCCGAAGGCAGCACCCAGGCGGTTTGGGCAAGTGCTGCGCCTGCTCCCATCACCAGCGCCGCCGCAGTCATGCCCCAGCGGGCGATCGATCGCGTATGCATGTTCATTGTCATTCCCCTTGTTACGTTACCCCGGGAAGGCCATTCGCGGCAGGACCATCACGATATCCGGGAAGACCGTGATGATGGCGACAGTCGCCATAAGCAGGAAGAAGAAGGGCAGAGAGGCCTTCGCGACCGTCAGGCTGTCGCGGCCGCTCATCGTCTGCAGGACGAAGAGGTTGAAACCGACCGGAGGAGAGACTTCTGCCATCTCCACGATCAGGATCAGGAAGATGCCGAACCAGATCAGGTCGAAGCCCGCCTGCTGGATCATCGGCAGGACGACGACAGTGGTCAGTACGATCATCGACAGGCCGTCCAGCGCCGCACCGAGCACGATGTACATCACGGTCAGCACGGCGATCAGCGCATAGGGACTGAGGTTGAAGCTCTCCACCCAGGTCGCAAGAGCATTCGGTATTCCGGTATAGCCCATGGCGATCGACATGAAGCCGGCACCTGTGAGGATCAGCATGATCATGCAGGTGAGCCGGGTTGCCCCCATGACGCTTTCCCAGAAGGATCTGACCGTGAGGGAACCGGACCATGCGGCGATCGCCAGCGACCCGAGGACGCCCCAGGCCGCGCATTCCGTCGCTGTCGCCCAGCCCAGCAGGAGGGTAGCGAAGACGAGAATGATCAACAGGGCGACCGGGATGAGGTTGGCCGACTCCCTGAGTTTCTCCTTGAAGCTCATCTTCGCCGGCGCAGGCGGCGTCTTGTCCGGGTTGAGCAGGGACCACACCGCTATGTAGCCGCAGTAAAGGGCCATCACGATGAGGCTCGGGAGGAAGCCTGCCAGGAAGATCTGGATGATCGAGACATTCGCGGCAACGGCGTAGACGACCATTGTAATGGACGGTGGAATGAGAATGCCGAGCGTTCCCGCTCCCGCCAGGGAACCGAGACTTACCATTTCGTCGTAGCCACGCTTTTTCAGCTCGGGCAGGGCGATCTTGGCGATCATCGCGGTCGTCGCGGCGGAGGAGCCGGAAATCGAGCCGAACAGGCCGCAGCCCAGCACATTCACATGCATTAGGCGTCCGGGGAGCCAGCCGAGCCATGGCGAGAGGCCGCGGAACATTTCTTCGGAGAGCTTCGTCCTGAACAGGATTTCTCCCATCCAAACGAAGAGCGGCAACGCGGCCAACGACCAGGAGGCGCCGTTGCTCCACGAGTTCGTGGCCAGTACCGCGCCGACCGGAATGCCCGGCACGAAGAGCATGGCGATCCAGCCGCAGACCAGGAGAGAGAGGCCGATCCAGACCCCGCCGGCCAGAAGGCCCAGGAGGGCGGCGAGAACGACGCCGGCGATTTCGACCAGTTCAATCGTGCCCATCGATCATGCCCCGCTCTGGATTGCGCGTTCGACCACTTCCTCGGCGGTCGCCGGTGGCGGCTTCTCGTAGCGCGGCGCGCCGCCGAACAGGACGTGCAGGAACTCATCGACGAACGCGACGGCCAGAATGGCGAGGCCGCCCGAAAAGCCGAGCTGGGGTATCCAGAGCGGTACCGCGATCACGCCCTGCGAAAGGTCGTTGAAGCGGAACGAGGTCATCGTCATGTCTATGCCGTACCAGGCGAAATAAACCGCGGTAACGGTGCCGATGGCGAGCGCAATCATTTCCATGATCCACCGCTTGCGCCCTTCGAGCCCCTCGATCAGAAGGCCGACCCGGATCATTTCGCCAGACCGGAAGGTGTGGGCCAAGCCGAGGAAGGCGGTAGCCGCCATCGCCCAGGAGGCGAAATCGTCGCCGGCCGGCACATCGATGCCCAGAGGCCGTCCGGCCGATAGCGCCAGCATGATCAGGAAGATCGAGATCAGGAACAAGCCGGCCAGCCAGCCCGATACGAGGTAGAGACCGTCCAGCGACTTCCTCAGCCAGTCCGGAAAGATACTGTGACGCGGGTCAGCGGAGGACATGGATCGCCCTCCCGTCGGTACGGCATGCAAACATCAATCGGCTCCCCTCGGTTGCCGTGGTCGGGCCAGGCTCTGGCGGCCTCTTTGCCCGTATGGAGGCATGATGCAGCAACCCGTCTTTTCCTGTCAACTAATCATTGACGTTTTATCGACGAAATGTATTCGTAAAGAAAAGGCAAACTATTCAGAGGGCGTGTCATGACCATCGGCAAGTGGGATTTCTGGATCGACCGCGGCGGCACCTTCACGGACATCGTCGGGCGCAAACCCGATGGTTCGCTGATCGCCCACAAGCTGCTGTCGGAGAACCCGGAAGCCTATCGCGACGCGGCGGTACAGGGCATCCGCGAACTGCTGGAACTCGCAGCCGGAGAGCCCGTGCCTCCCGGCGCGATCGGTGCCGTGAAAATGGGGACGACGGTCGCCACCAATGCGCTTCTGGAGCGCAAGGGCGAACGGACGCTCCTCGTCACCACCCGCGGTTTCCGTGATGCGCTGGCGATCGGCTACCAGGCGCGCGCCGACATCTTCGCGAAGAAAATCATCAAGCCGGAGCTGCTCTACAGCGCAGTGGTGGAGGTCGATGAACGCGTTCGCGCCGACGGTTCCATCGAGGCGGTGCCCGTCGAGGCGACTGTTCGCGGCGACCTGCAGGCGCAGTTCGATGCCGGTTTCCGCGCCGTCGCCATCGTCTTCATGCATGCCTATCGTTACCCGGCGCACGAACAGCTGGTCGCGCGGATTGCCCGTGAGATCGGCTTCACGCAGGTCTCCGTCAGCCACGAGGTTTCGCCGCTGATCAAGCTGGTCGGACGCGGCGATACCACCGTCGTCGACGCTTATCTCTCGCCGATCCTCCGGCGCTATGTCGAGCAGGTGGCGAGTGAACTCGGCGCCGATGCCGAGGGCGGGGCGCGGCTGATGTTCATGCAGTCCTCGGGCGGTCTCACGGCCGCCGACCTGTTCCAGGGCAAGGATGCCATTCTTTCCGGCCCGGCCGGCGGGGTCGTCGGTGCGGTGGAAACGTCGAAACTTGCCGGTTTCGACCGCATGATCGGCTTCGACATGGGCGGCACCTCCACCGACGTCTCCCATTATGACGGGGAACTGGAGCGCTCGTTCGAAACGGAAGTTGCCGGAGTGCGCATGCGCGCGCCGATGATGTCGATCCACACGGTTGCGGCCGGCGGCGGCTCGATCCTCCACTTCGAGAATGGCCGCTTCCGTGTCGGCCCGGACTCTGCCGGCGCCAATCCAGGCCCCAAGGCCTATCGTCGCGGCGGGCCGCTGACGGTGACGGATGCCAATGTCATGCTCGGCAAGCTGTCGCCGGATCTCTTTCCGAAGATCTTCGGCCCGGAGCGCGATCAGCCGCTCGATGCCGACGCCGTGCGAACCGCCTTCGAGGAGATGGCCGCCGTCATCGGCGACGGCCGCACACCCGAAGAGGTGGCCGACGGGTTCCTCGCCATCGCCGTCGAGAACATGGCGAATGCCGTCAAGAAGATCAGCGTCCAACGCGGCTATGACGTCACGAACTACGTATTGACCTGCTTCGGCGGCGCGGGCGGCCAGCATGCCTGCCTGACAGCGGACGCGCTCGGAATCTCAACCGTGATGATCCACCCCTTCTCCGGCATTTTGTCCGCTTACGGCATGGGGCTGGCCGACATCCGCGCCACGCGCCAGAAGACGGTCTCCGTAGTCCTCGACGAAGCGCTGGAAGCGCTACCGCCGGTCCGGGACGAACTGACAGCGAGCGTGCTGCGGGAGATGGCGGCCCAAGGTGTGACGGAAGCCGATACCGATGTGCTGCACCGCGCTCATCTGCGTTACCAGGGGACGGACACGACGCTCGCCGTCCCGGTCTCGACGGTTTCGGAGATGACGGAGGTCTTCGAGGCGCTTCACCGCAAGCAGTTCGGCTTCATCTTCGAGAACCGCGACATCATCTTCGAATCCTACGAGGTCGAAGCCATCGGCGGCGGCGCGGAATCCACGGAGCCGGCGCATAAGCTGGATGCGAGCGCTCCTGCCTCGGCGGAAATGACCCGCTTCTTCTCCGGCGGCGAATGGCGCCAGGCCCCTGTCTATCGGCGTGCCGACATCCGTCCCGGCGCACGGGCCCATGGTCCCTGCCTCATCGTCGAACCGCACCAGACGATCGTGGTGGAGGACGGCTGGGCCTTCGAGATCACCGCGCTCGACCACGTCGTCCTGAAGCGGGTGAAGGCGCTTGCCCGCGGCAAGGCGGTCGGCACGGAAGCCGACCCGGTGCTGCTCGAGGTGTTCAACAACCTCTTCATGTCGATCGCAGAGCAGATGGGCGTGACGCTGCAGAACACTGCTTCCTCCGTCAACATCAAGGAACGGCTCGACTTCTCCTGTGCCGTCTTCGATGAAAACGGCGCTCTGGTTGCCAACGCGCCGCACATGCCGGTCCATCTCGGCTCGATGGACCGCTCGGTGGAATCGATCATCGCCCAGAACACGGGCAGGATCCGCCCCGGCGACGTCTTTGCGCTCAACGCACCCTATAATGGCGGAACGCACTTGCCGGACATCACGGTGGTGACGCCGGTGTTCGACGAGCGGGGCCAGAAGATCCTGTTCTACGTCGCATCCCGCGGCCACCATGCCGATGTCGGGGGAACCGCTCCAGGTTCGATGACGCCGCTTGCCACGACAGTGGACGAAGAGGGCGTCCTCTTCGACAACGTGCTTCTGGTCGATCGAGGACGCTTCGACGAGGAAAAAATTACCCGCCTCCTCTCCGACCATCCCTACCCCGCCCGCAACGTCGCTCAGAACGTCGGCGACCTGCGCGCGCAGATCGCCGCCAACGAGAAGGGCGTCCACGAAATGCGCAAGATGATCGCGCAGTTCGGGCTTGATGTGGTGCAGGCCTATATGGGCCACGTCCAGGACAATGCCGAGGAGAGCGTGCGGCGCGTGGTCGAAAAGCTCGGCGATTCCGAATTCTCTTACGAGACCGATCAGGGCAGCACGATCAGGGTCAAGATCACGGTCGACAAGGCAAAGCGCGAGGCGACAGTCGACTTCACAGGCACCAGCCCGCAGAAGCCGAACAACTTCAACGCGCCGGAGCCCGTCACGCGCGCCGCCGTGCTCTATGTCTTCCGGGTCATGGTGGAAAGCTCGATCCCGATGAACGCGGGGTGCCTGAGGCCAATCCGGATCATCGTTCCCGACGGCTCGATGCTGAAGCCGCAATATCCGGCGGCTGTCGTCGCTGGCAATGTCGAAACCAGCCAGCACGTCACGAACGCTCTCTTCGGCGCCCTCGGCTCCATCGCGGCCAGCCAGGGCACGATGAACAACCTGACCTTCGGCAACGAGACCTACCAGTATTACGAAACGCTCTGCTCCGGCTCGCCGGCGGGTATTTTCAACGACGGCTCCGGCTTCGACGGCACGGATGCCGTCCACGTCCACATGACCAATTCCCGCCTGACGGATCCGGAAATCCTAGAGACCCGTTATCCCGTCCTGCTGGAGGACTTCCATATACGCGGAAGCTCCGGCGGCAGGGGCAAGTGGTCGGCCGGCAACGGCACCAAACGCACCATTCGGTTCCTGGAGAAGATGGACTGCGCCATCCTCTCATCCCACCGCACCATCCGGCCGCACGGCCTTGTAGGAGGCGGGGACGGAAATCTCGGCGAGACCATCGTCCGCCGGCTGAACGGTCGCCTCGAAGACCTCGGCGGCTGCGGCCAAACGGTGCTTGAGGCCGGCGAGGCGGTGACGGTCGTGACGCCGACCGGCGGCGGGTTTGGTGAAGCGGAATAGGCTGCTTGTCTGATTGGCGGCCTTCGCTGCCGGCGTCAGAGACGATCCGGGGGTTGAGAGGTCAGGGCCATGCAGCATAGCTTGTGTCCTGGCGCAATTTGCTGGCAGCCTTGTCCTCCCGGTGCGCCCGGGGGGAAATACCCGCCAAGCGTTTGAAGAAGCGGCTGAAATAGGCGGCGTCCTTGAAACCCAGGGTTTCGGCGATTTCCGAGATCTGCAGGGCCGAGCTTTCAAGAAGCGTCGTCGCTTCAACCAGAAGGCGGCCATGGATCAGTTCCATTGGCGTTCTTCCGGTCGTCCTTCGAACGGCCGTGTTCAGCCGATCGGCCGTCACGCCGAGCGCGCGCGCGTAGTCGCTAACGGTCCAGTGATGGCGCGCATGCAGTTCCGCCAGGTGGACGAAGCCGCGAACGACGGCGCGCGGCGATGGCTGCGGACTATCGCCCGCCGGCTTCGACAGACGCCATATTGCCAGAAGCAGAAGGGCCAGATGGTGGCGTATGACCTCCTGGGCTCCCGGCAGGTCGTCCCGGGCCTCCTGTTCGATCGTTGCAAAGGTCGAAGCCAGGCGCCGTGCTTCAGGCAGTGGGAGGGACGCTCCGAGGATAGGCCGGGAAATCGCTTCGCGCACCTGCACGAAAACAGCAGCCGTCGGCATGGCAGAGCCGAGCGTCACATCGGGAATGGCAAGTGCGGCACCCTCGCATCCCGCATCGAAGGTCAGAGTACCGCTTTCGCCAGCAGGAATCCACCAGAGGGAGGGGGCCTGAAGCTGAAGGCCGTGGCCGCCGAGCGTCAACCGGCCGGTTCCGGATAGAACGATGAACAAGCGGTTCCTCCGTCCTCTCAAGGTCCATTCGGCTTTCGACAATGCTCCTGCGAACAGCCTGGCCTCTATCGGCTCGACCGGCTTCAACAGCGGAACCTGAACAAGCTGCATCGGCGCTCCTCCTCCGGCAAAAGTACAAGTATGTCTTCTAAAAGTCTATTCCACTCCCGGATCAAGGAGCCTAGGCTCCGGGGGTATTCATTCCGATCGGCGGTGGAGGAGAACAGCGCCGCGGGAACGAACGGAGCCGACCTGCGGAAGGCAGGTCCAATGGGAGGATTTCATGAACACGTTGACCCGCAGGCACCTCCTGCGAACCACGACGCTCGCTTTGGCCCTGCTCACGCCGGGGCTGGTTGAGACGGTTACGGCACAGGAACGCACATCCGTCCGCATCGGCTATGCCGTTTCCAAGACCGGCCCCAATGCCGGCGGAACCGGCCTTACCACCATCCCGAACTACGAACTCTGGGTGAAGGAAGTGAATGACGCCGGCGGTCTTGAGCTGCCGGACGGCAAGAGGCTGCCGATCGAAGTCATCGAATACGACGACCGCTCGTCCTCGGAGGAAGTGGTGCGCGCAGTCGAGCGTCTGGCCACGCAGGACGAGGTCGACTTCATCCTTCCGCCGTGGAGCACCGGCTTCAATCTCGCCGTTGCTCCGCTGTTCGACCGTTACGGATACCCGCAGCTTGCGGTGTCGTCCGTGACCGACAAGGCGCCGGATTTCGTCAAGCGCTGGAAAAAGAGCTTCTGGATGCTCGGCGGCGGGCACGATTATGCGCAGGCTTTGGCGAAGATCGTCGCCGATGCGAGCAAGGCCGGCACCATCAACGGCAAGGTGTCGATGATCTCCGTTGCCGACGGCTTCGGCATCGACCTCGTGACTGCGGCGCGGCCCGCATTCGAGGAAGCAGGAATCGAGGTCGTCTACGACAAGACCTATCCGGTCGGCACTACAGATTTTTCACCGATCCTCAGCGAGGTGATGTCCAACGGCGCCGACACCTTCGTCGCCTTCTCGTATCCGCCTGAAACCTTCGCGCTGACGCAGCAGGCCCAGGTCGCGAGCTTCAACCCTAAGATCCTCTATCTCGGCGTCGGTACTGCATTTCCGATCTTCGCGAAGAACAACGGCGCCAATGCCGAAGGCGTCATGAGCCTCGGTGGGGTGGATCCGAAGAGCGAGGCGAACAACCAATATCGCAAGCGCCACGAAGAGGTGACGGGCAAGGCTCCGGATTACTGGGCAAGCGTGATCACCTATACCAGCCTGCAGATGCTGCAGGAGGCGATCAAGCGGAAGGGCCTCGACCGCGAGGCCGTTTCGGAGGAGCTTTCCACCGGCAGTTTCAAGACGGTACTGGGTGACGATACCAGGTTCGAAGACAACCAGCTCCGCCAGCTCTGGTGGACCGGGCAGTGGCAGAACGGTCAATTCGTCGGCATAGAGCCCGCCGACCGGCAAGGGGCGGTTCCTGCGGTCCTGCCTCGGCCCGAGTGGAAGAAGAACTAATATCTTCGCCCGGCCGGCCTCTCCCTGATGCGGGGAGGGGCGCCTCGTCGGTATGCCGGGCGATCATACATTCAATTGAAGGAGGGAGCCGATGCTGGTCACGGCCCTGCTGTCCGGGCTGGTGCTCGGTGGCACTTACGCGCTCGTCGCCATGGGGCTGACGCTCCAGTACGG
>DASUPM010000340.1:0-2372 GCA_036281095.1 Pseudorhizobium sp. | reverse complement strand
ACATGTTCACGATGGAATGCTCGAAGCCCATGTAGAAGAACATCGTGATCGGCATCCACATGCCGATCACCTTGCCGGGGACTGAGGTCGACATCATCGCCGCGATCACGCCGGTCGAGACCATCCAGTTGCACATCAGCGCGCGGACGAAGAGCGTCAGCATGCCGGCAGCGCCTGCGGCCTCATAGCCGAGGGTTCGTGCCTCGCCGATCGTGCCGATCTTCTGACCTATCAGGTCGGGCGCGTGTGAAAAGCCCGTGGTAAAGATGATCGCCATGAACACTGCGGTGGTCATGGCACCGGCGAAGTTGCCGACGAACACCAGACCCCAGTTGCGCAGAACGCCGCCGAAGGTGACGCCCGGCCGTCTGGCGATCAAGGCGAGCGGCGCCAGAGTGAAGACGCCTGTCAGAAGATCGAAGCCGAGAAGATAGAGGACGCAGAAGCCGGCCGGAAACAGCAGGGCACCCAGCAGTGGCTGGCCGGTATTGACCGAAACCGAAACGGCGAATGCCGCGCCGAGTGCCAGGATTGCGCCGGCCATGTAGGCACGGATCAGCGTGTCCTTGGTGGACATGAAGATTTTCGATTCACCGGCGTCGATCATTTTCGTCGCGAGTTCTTGGGGCATCACGTAGGACATTGTTTTTCCTCTGGAGGTGCGGAAAGCGGCTCAGAGAGCCGCACAGGTTGGCGTTAGGTCGAGGTAGACGTTGTGACCTTCGATCCGGACGGGGAAGGTTGATGTCCTTCCTTCGTCGGCACCTTGGGCCTCCCCGGTTTCGAGTGAGATCACCCAGTTGTGGAGCGGGCACGTGACGCAGCCGTCATGCACGATCCCTTCGCTGAGCGGCCCGTTCTTGTGCGGGCATTTGTCTTCGAGTGCGAAGATGCGGTCGTCGGCGGTGCGGAAGATCGCAATCCGCATCCCGCCGTTGTGAATTCGGCGGGAGCCCTGCCGGGGGATGTCATCGACGGTTCCGACGAGAACCCAGACGGCGTCCATGACGATGGAATGCGCGTTCATTCCGCGGCCTCCTTGTGAATGACGGCCATCGGCCTGAATTCGTGCTTGTCCTTGCCGGAGACGCGCTCCGACCATGGATCGACCTGGGCGAATTTCTGGGAGAAGACGAAGCGCTCGTAGTAGGCCTTGCGCTTGTCCGTATCCTCCATGATTTGCCGGCGGATTTCGTCGAGACCGATGCGCTTGGTCCATTTGTAGATGCGTTCCAGGTAACGGCCCTGCTCGCGATACATCTGGGTGAGCGCGACGATGTGTTCGAGCGCCTCGTCCTCCGTCTTCACGAGGCCGAGCACTTCCGTGCCCTTGATGTCGAGGCCGGCGGCACCGGCGAAATGAATCTCGAAGCCTGAATCGACGCAGATGACGCCGATATCCTTGCAGGTCGCCTCCGCACAGTTTCGCGGACATCCGGAAACCGCCATCTTCAGCTTCGCCGGTGTCCAGGACCCCCACATGAATTTCTCGATGCGGATGCCGAGGCCTGTCGAATCCTGCGTGCCGAAGCGGCACCAATCGGAACCGACGCAGGTCTTCACGGTTCTAAGTCCCTTGGCATAAGCCTGGCCCGAGATGAAACCGGCCTTGCCGAGATCGGCCCAGACCGCCGGCAGGTCTTCCTTCTCGATTCCCAGAAGATCGATGCGCTGACCGCCCGTCACCTTCACCATCGGAATTTCAAACTTGTCGACCACATCGGCGATGGCCCGCAGTTCCTGCGAGTTGGTAACTCCGCCCCACATCCGCGGTACGACCGAATAGGTGCCGTCCTTCTGGATGTTGGCGTGAACGCGCTCGTTGATGAAACGGGATTGGTAGTCGTCCGCATACTCGTCCGGCCAGTCGCAGACGAGGTAGTAGTTCAAGGCCGGACGACACTTGGCGCAGCCGCAGGACGTCTTCCATTCCAGTTCCTGCATGACGGCTGAGATGGTCTTCAACTGCTTGGCCTTGATCAGCCGGCGCACGTCGTCATGACCGAGTTCCGTACAGCCGCACATGGGCTGCACCGCCTTCGGGTTGTAGCGGTCCCCCAGCGTGAGCGCCATGATCTGCTCGACGAGCCCCGTACAGGTGCCGCAGGATGCGGACGCCTTGGTGTGGGCGCGCACTTCGTCCAGCGTGGTGAGGCCCTTCGCCGTGATCGTCGATGTGATCCTGCCCTTGCAGACCCCGTTGCAGCCGCAGATTTCCGCGTCGTCAGGCAGCGCCGCGACAGCCGCGGCAGGGTCCAGCGGCGAGCCTCCCTGGTAGGCCTGGCCGAAGATCAGCGTGTCGCGCATGGCGGAGATGTCCGTGCGCTTCTTCTTCAGATCATTGAACCAGGCACCGTCGGCGGTGTCGCCGT
>DASUPM010000339.1:0-2890 GCA_036281095.1 Pseudorhizobium sp. | reverse complement strand
TTGCCCTGACTGCCTGATTCGGGGTCCGGGCCAAGTTCCGAGAGCGCCAGCGCCTGCGGCGCGGCGATCGTCGCGGCCAAGGCGAGGGCAAGCCCAAATTTCCGTATCGATGATCTGTTGTGAAATGTCGGAGCGTCCTTCATGGGAGCCCCCGGTCCTTACTGGACGATGCGTTCCGGGGAAAATTCGCCGGCGAGCATGCGGTCGCGAAGGGTGTTGAGCATGGTTTCGGCGGCGTGCTCGCCATGGATGCGAATCGTTTCGCGCATGGCGAGCGCGAAAGCGGCGTCGGCGATGATCTCCGGCTCGATGCCGTCCGCCACGCCGTCGGCCCAGGCTTCGTTCTGATATTCCAGGGCAACCTGCATCTTTTCGTGGACGATCATGTCGTCGATCTCGTTGCGGCCTGTCTGCATCATGTCTTCCTCGGTTTCCCGTGGGTTACTCTGTGGTTAAGGACTCTAGCAGCCTTTTACCAAAACGACACGGCCTGCTGGCGAAAGAGGTAAATAATACCCTAATTTCCGAAGCGTGCGGCAATTTCTGCCGCAAGTGTTGCGCCTTCGTTACGGTGCCGATCCTCTGCCGTCCTTGCGGCTTCGGTGCAGGTCGTATGAACCGATGCGAAACTCCGGTAGCCTCTATTGAAGGCTGCGGTCAGTCGTCCGCGCCGGTTCGGCTCGTTGGCGGTATCGGCGTCGAGCAACTGCTGCATGGAAATTCGCCAGTCGCCGCTCTCCCCGCCGCAGAGCGTGCGCAGATAGTGGATCGATCCCAGGATTTCTGCCAGCCGCGCCAGTTGCGCGTCGTAAGGTGCCGGCTTCTCCGCCACGGGCGGCGGATCTGCGGGAGGTGCCGCAACCGGCGGAGCCTGGGCAGGCGCCTCTTCCTGCGCCGATGGCGACGCCGCGAGGCCGAGGAGCAGCACGAGGGTAGAACAGGTACGCAGGACGAACGGCATCATGGTCTCGTCGTTTGATGTGTTTTCGGTTGGCCCGCCGTCAGCGCGGCCAGCCGTTCGGCACAATCCAGCACGCTCGGGGGTACGGGAAGGGCCCGAATCTCCTCCACCGTATACCACCCCTGGTCCGCCGCATCATCGGCGGCGATCGCTTCCGTCGAGGCATCTGCCTTCACGAGAAACACGGAAAGGAAGAAATGGCTGTCGATGTCGCCATCCGAAGCGGTGGTCTTGAGATCGTAGGTGGCGAAGAGTTCCGGATCGTATGCCGCAATGCCGGTTTCCTCGAAAAATTCTCGCAGCGCCGTCTGCTCCGGCGTCTCCAGCGGTTCGGCGCGCCCGCCGGGAAAGGCATAGAGGTCGGCCGACGGAGGGTTGCGCCGGCGGATCAGGAGGAAACGGCCGTCCCGTTCGAGAATGGCCGAGGAAGCGGACTGACGCGGACGCTGGACGGGGGATAGTTCATCGTGCATGACGGCCAGACTAGACCGAAAGCTTCCGGACGACCATGGCCCGATGATGAAGGCATATCTTCTTTATTCCCTCGCAGCGCTTGCCGAAATCGCCGGATGCTTCGCTTTCTGGGCGTGGTTCCGCCTCGACAAGCCCTTGTGGTGGCTGGCGCCGGGCATGGCGTTCCTTGCCGTTTTTGCCGGCCTGCTGGCGCTGGTGCCAAGCGAGGCTGCCGGCCGCACCTATGCGGCCTATGGCGGCGTCTATATCGTGGCATCGCTGCTGTGGCTCTGGCTCGTGGAGGGGCGCATGCCGGATCGCTGGGATCTGGCGGGCGGGCTCGTGTGCCTCGCCGGAGCCTCCGTCATCCTGTTCGGCCCGCGCGCCTGAGGCCTGTCCTTGACCGGCCCGGACGCCGGTGCGATGACAGCCGCATGTGTGGACGCTATGCGCTGACTGCGACGCCGGAGGAGATACTTGCGTTCCTCAGCGTCATCGACATCGAGGATTTCCCGCCGCGCTACAATGTCGCGCCGACGCAGCCGGTGCTCGTTGTCGCGGCGTCGGAGCGGGAAAGGCCGGGAAGCAATCTCCCGAATCGCCGGGCGCTGCTGGCCCGCTGGGGCTTCATCCCCGGCTGGGTGAAAGATCCCGCCGATTTTCCGCTGCTGGTCAATGCGCGTGCCGAGACCGCCGTCGAGAAGGCCTCCTTCCGGGGAGCGATGCGGCATCGGCGCATTCTGTTGCCTGCCTCCGGCTTCTACGAGTGGCGCCGGCCGGCGAATGAGACCGGCGTGCGGCCGCAGGCCTATTGGATACGCCCGAGGAGGGGTGGGCTGGTCGCTTTCGGCGGGCTTCTGGAAACCTACGGCTCGGCCGATGGCTCGGAGGTCGATACGGCGGCGATCCTGACCTCCGCGGCCAATAATGCGATCCGGGGCATCCATGATCGGATGCCCGTGGTCATTCCGCCGGAAGCCTTCGAGCGCTGGCTCGACTGCCAGACCCGCGAGCCGCGGGAGGTGGCCGATCTCATGCGGCCGGTGGATGATGATTTTTTCGAGGCGGTGCCGGTGTCGGACCTGGTCAACAAGGTTTCCAACATGGGGCCGGACGTCCAGAAGCCGGTGCCCCTTGCCGAGCCGGCCGACCTTGCCCGAGGATCGCCGAAAGAAGATAGCCCGCAGATGTCGCTCTTCTAGTCCGCATTATTCACGCAGGTTCCCATGTTTTCCGCCGCATCCTCCGGCTTCGCGCTCGGCGCCTCGCTCATCATCGCCATCGGTGCCCAGAACGCCTTCATTCTCAGGCAGGGATTGATCCGCAGCCATGTCTTCGTGCTCGGCCTCATCTGTGCGCTTGCGGACGGACTGCTGATCGCCGCCGGGGTTGGAGGACTTGGCACGCTCGTCGCCCGGTCGCCGACCCTGATCACGGTCGTGACGCTCGGCGGGGCAGTCTTCTTGGCCGCCTACG
>DASUPM010000338.1:0-2766 GCA_036281095.1 Pseudorhizobium sp. | reverse complement strand
TTGAAGGAGGTATGTGCGATCGCCGGCACGCCGGCTGCCGGGCTGCGTTCGCCGATGGAGTGGTAGAGGGCGATCCCGGTCGTCCCGGCAATATTGTACGTCTTCACCTGCTCCACCGGCTGCCAGGGTTCGGCAATCGGTAATGGGGGCGGAGGGAAAGGTGCCGGTTGTTGCTGCGCCTGCGCATGGCCCGCAATCGCGATGGCGAAGGCTGCGGCGCCGACCGCTCCGGCATTCCTGTCGCGCAGGTGCATAATCAGAGCGCCCGTCTGCCTGCCGAGGAGAAGATGTCTCAGGAGAGCAGCCAAGAGAGGCTGCCGCCGAGAACGACGAAAACGAGGATGAGAGCCACGAAGCGGCCGGTGCCGGACTGGGAGTCGATATCGAACATCCTGTCCCACAGGGTATTTGGTTTCGGATCGTCCATCGGTAATTCTCCTGCCTGACTCATCCTTTGCCAATAACTCGCGCGTTGGCGCTGTCAACTAACTCGCGCGTTGGCGCTGTCAACGGTTCTCTTAGGCGAACGGCGCGTCTACAGGTTGGCCAGTTGCCGTAGAAGCAGCTGAATTTTCGCTGGCTTCGGCGGCATTTCCAGAGGATCCGCCTTCAGCAAGGCGCGATTGGCATTCTCCGACATGTACCAGTCGAACAGCGCCGAGGCCACCTCTGCCGCCTGCTCGTCGCTGGCATCGACCCTGTGCTCTTCACACCAGGCGTCCAGAAACCTTTGCAGCAGTTCAAGATCGTCCGATCCAAGAGCAACGCCCGACATGGACAGATCCTTTTGAGTCATTTCCACACCACATGCACGACCGTCTGCGCCTCTTACGGTATCTTCCCGGATTCAGGTGGCGGCTTATCCGGACATTGTCGCAATCAAAACTTGTGTAGGCCTTGCTAATGTAACTGCTGCCGCCAAACGAGAACGGCCAGCGATTGCTGGCCGTTCGGAATGGGAGCTCATCGGCGACGGAGGCGTCCGGTGCAGCAGCCGGGGTGACGGCGCCTTCCTGCTATTCAGCAGCTTCCGCGTAGTCTTCCAGCGGCGGGCAGGAGCAGACGAGGTTGCGGTCGCCATAGACATTGTCGACCCGGTTGACCGGTGACCAGTACTTATCGACCCGGAAGGCGCCGGGCGGATAGCAGGCCTGTTCGCGGGAATAGGGACGATCCCATTCGCCGACCAAGTCTTCCACCGTGTGCGGGGCGTTCTTCAACGGGTTATTGGCCTTGTCCATGCGGCCTTCCTCGATCTCGCGGGCTTCCTCGCGGATCGCCAGCATCGCATCGCAGAAGCGGTCGAGCTCGGCCTTGGTTTCCGATTCTGTCGGCTCGATCATCAGCGTGCCGGCAACCGGCCAGCTCATGGTCGGGGCATGGAAGCCGCAGTCGATCAGGCGTTTTGCCACGTCGTCGACCGTGACGCCCGCAGACGCGTTGAGCGGACGCGTGTCGATGATGCATTCATGCGCGACGCGGCCGGCCTTCGATTTGTAGAGCACGTCATAGGCGCCCTTCAGGCGGGCGGCGACGTAGTTGGCGTTGAGGATCGCCACCTTGGTCGCCTGGGTGAGGCCTTCGCCGCCCATCATCAGGCAGTAGGACCAGGAGATCGGCAGGATCGACGGGGAGCCGAACGGAGCTGCCGAGACCGCGCCCTGTTTCCCGTCCCACTGCGGGTGACCCGGCAGGTGGGCGGCCAGATGCGCCTTGACCCCGATAGGGCCCATGCCTGGACCGCCGCCGCCATGGGGGATGCAGAAGGTCTTGTGCAGGTTGAGGTGCGATACGTCGGAGCCGATGTCACCGGGGCGGGACAGGCCGACCATGGCGTTCATGTTGGCGCCATCGAGATAGACCTGGCCGCCGTGCTTGTGGGTGATGGCGCAGATCTCCTTCACCGTCTCCTCGAACACGCCGTGTGTCGACGGATAGGTGATCATGCAGCAGGAGAGGTTGTCCGCGTGGCTCTCCGCCTTGGCGCGGAAATCCTCAAGATCGATATCGCCGTTTTCACGCACCTTCACGACCACGACCTTCATGCCCACCATCTGGGCGGATGCCGGGTTGGTGCCGTGCGCGGAAGTGGGGATCAGGCAGACGTCACGATGGGGGTCGCCATTCGCGATATGGTAGTTGCGGATGGTGAGGAGGCCCGCATATTCGCCCTGCGCGCCGGAATTCGGCTGCATGGAGAAGGCGTCGTAACCGGTGATCTGGCAGAGCTTTGCCGACAGATCATCGATCATTTCCTTGTAGCCCACGGCCTGGTCAGCCGGCACGAACGGATGGATATCCGAAAATTCCGGCCAGGTGATAGGCAGCATTTCCGCCGTGGCGTTCAGCTTCATGGTGCAGGAGCCGAGCGGGATCATCGCCCGGTCGAGCGCGAGGTCGCGGTCGGAGAGGCGGCGGATGTAGCGGGTCATCTCGCTTTCCGCGCGGTTCATGTGGAAGATCGGATGGGTCATGTAATCCGACTTCCGCAGGAGATCCTTCGGCAAGCGGTATTCGACCGCGAAATCGGCGACCTTGAAGTCACCGCCGAAGGCACGCCAGACGGCTTCGAGCGTTGCCGGCCTCGTTCGCTCGTCGAGCGACATGCCGATCTTCGTGTCCCCCACCTTGCGCAGGTTGACGCCTTCCGCGACAGATGCGCGGAGGATGAGGCCCTGCATGTGCCCGACCTCGACGGTGATGGTGTCGAAGAAGGTGTCGGGTTCGATCGCGTAACCGAGCTTCTCCAGCCCCTTGGCCATCAGC
>DASUPM010000337.1:0-2066 GCA_036281095.1 Pseudorhizobium sp. | reverse complement strand
AAACGGCAGGCGAGTGGTCCGTTCGATCTCCCGCTGCAGGACGGCACTTCCGGAAAGTTCGACGAGATGCGCATGAAACTGCGCGTTGAGCTCCGAATAGGACTCGAAGTCTACGTCACCGGCGGAGGCGCCGAAGCAGGAATCGAGCTGGACCAGCACCGACCGTATCCGCTCGAGCCCCCCGGGAGCCACGCCCCGCTCGGCTGCAAGGCGCGCTGCGGTGCCCTCCAGCACCCCGCGAAGCTCGATCGCATCCAGCACGTCGGCGAAGGTAAAGCTGCGCACGACAAACCCGCCGTTTGTCAGCCGGTCGAGAAGCCCCTCTTCCGCCAGCCTCGACATCGCTTCCCTTATGGGCGTGCGCGAGATCTGGAGGGTTTCGGCGAGCGGCACCTCGAACAACCGCGTACCGCCGGGAAAATCGCCGTTCAGGATGCGCTTTCGCAATTCCATCAAGGCGGCCAGCGTGTGCGTCGTTCTGCCCGTCTCCTCCATCGGCCAAACCTCCAGCCCTTCCGGTATCACGGGCAAACCTAGCCCTGTGGCTGATGTTCTAGCAAGAGAAAACGACCTGATGTGTATACACCGCTATGGCGGGCTGGCGAAGCCCGCCTGCGGATCGGTCATCTGGTATCCGAGACGGCCGCAATCACCGGCATCACCGCCAGGGCGACTGCCCCTGCGAGGGCGAAGAATACGCCGTAGCCAAAGGCATGGGCGATCTGACCGGCCGCCACGCCGCCCGCCATGCTGACGAGTGCGTCCATGCACTGGAACAAGGTGAAATCGACGCCGGCCTGCCGCGGGTCGGACCAGCGCATGAACTGCGCATAGAGCGCCACGAAACCGAAAGCCATGACGCCGGAGGTCCTCGCGATCGCAAGGGCCATCAGCAGCGGAAGGGAAATCCCCTCGGTCCATCCGGCAAGGGCGAAGAGGAACAACACGATCCCCTGCAGGACAAGCGCCAGGAGAAGCACCGGCCTGATCCCCCACACCCGGACGCATGCCCCGCCGAGCAGCGCAGCGGCAGTTCCGATCAGCAGGCTGCCGACGCCGTTCAGAACACCGATCGTGGCAAGATCGACACCCTTGTCGACCAGGAACGGCCCCATCATTCCCATCGCGCATTTCTGCGCGATGACGAAGGCCGCCGCCGCCAGGAGCCCCTTGCGCAGTTGCGGCCTCCTGAGCGCCGCGGCGAGCGAGGGAACGTGCTCCCGCGTCTCGTTCGGCATATCATTTGCGGCAAGGCCGGTGAGGAATGGCAGGCCGAGCAGCAACAGGAAGCCGGCCATGCTCCAGACCGCGATCTGCCAGCCCGCGGTTCCCGCAAGGTAGAGGAAGAGACCGCCGCCCAGCGCGGAGCCGAGATAGGCACCGCCGACCTGCGCTGCATTCGCCCAGCCGTGATACTTCTGCGACAGGCTCTGCACCGCGAACCCGTCGCAAGCGATATCGACGGTCGAGGCGGCAAGCGCAACCGTGGCAAGCACGGCGAAGAGCGGCAGCCAGTCGGCCGGGTTCAGCGTCCCGGCCACGATCAATCCCAACACCGAAAACAGGCCGCCTAGCAGAACGATGCGTCCGGAGCGGTTGCGTCCGATGGCCGGCAGCCGATAGCGTTCGACGGCCGGTGCCCAGAGGAACTTCAACACCCAGGGAAGCGCAATCAGCGAAACCAGTCCGATCCGATCGAGCGAGACCCCCGCCTCGCGCATGATCGCCGGAAGTCCGGTCCAGGTGATCCCGCCGATCACGCTCTGGGCGACGTAGAGACCGGCGATGCCTCCAAGAAGCACCGCCGGCGATGGCTGCTTTGCCGCCTGCATCAGAAGCGATAGCGCAGGCTGCCGTAGATCGTGCGGCCCTCGTCCCAATAGCAGTTGCTGGAGGTGCAGACAGCCTTCTGCGTGTCGAAGACGTTCTTGGCGTTGACCTGCAGCATCAGACCCTGCAGATCCGGATTGCGATAGCCGAAATCGTAGGAGACGGCGGCGTCTACCAAGGTTCGCGCATCGCTCTTGAAGGTATTCGCATCGTCTCCATAGCTTTCGCCGATGTAG
>DASUPM010000336.1:0-3518 GCA_036281095.1 Pseudorhizobium sp. | reverse complement strand
ATCGGCGCCTCGTAACGCCGACCCGCCGCGGCCTTTCCATCAGGTCCGCGCCGGTACCGAATCTCCCGGCAGTTGAATTGCCGGGGGTCCGCCTTCTTCTTCGGGAGCGGCGCGGTAGGTGACCTGAGGATAGGGGATGGTGATCCCGTTGGCGTCGAAGGCATCCTTGATGCCCTTGGTCATGTCGCGGGTCGTGTTCCACCAGACGTCGCTGTTCGCCCAGTAGCGCAGCGTCAGCACGACGGAACTGTCGCCGAGGGTATCGACATAGGCCGTCGGCGCAGGGTCCTTGAGGACTCGGCTGTCGTTGTTTGCGAGATCGAGCATGATGCGGATCGCCTGATCGATGTCGTCCTCGTAAGCGATGCCGACCTTGAAGTCGTGCATGCGTGTCTTGAGCCGGCTGTAGTTCGTCACCGGGACGTTCCACAGCGTCGAGTTCGGCGCAAGGCGGTAAAGCCCGTCATAGGTCCGCAACTCGGTTGCAAAGAGCCCGATATCGACGATGGTTCCGTTCACCTCGTTGGTCTCGATGGCTTCGCCCACCCGGAAGGGGCGCAGCACCAGGAGCATGATGCCAGCCGCGATGTTCTGCAGCGTTCCCTGCAGCGCAAGCCCGATGGCGAGGCCGATCGCGCCGAGAGCGGCGAGAATGGACGCGGTCTGGACGCCGAACTGGCCGAGTACCATGACGACGACGAGGACGAGCACCACATAGCGCACGATGTTGGAGAAGAACTGGGCCAGAGTGGTGTCGATGCCGTGAACGCGTGACAGCCCCCTGAAGGCCCACCGGCTGAGCAAACCCGACGCGATCCAGCCTACGACGAGCAGCAGGAGAGCTCCGACGATCGAGAAGGAATACTGGACGGCAAGAGCCATCAGTTGTGCCAGGGCTGCCTGTGTGGCGACAACCGCTTCCGACGCCTGTTCCATTCCTGTACCTGCTCCTTCCGACGATCTGCCCGCAATTTGGAGCGGGGAGGGAGGAGGTCAAGCGAAGGGAGGGACTTTTGGCTGACGTCGTCCGGACAGCGGCGGCAGGTTCAGGCGTCAGCCGGGCGGCTTGACCGGCAGGACGAAAGCGGCGCGTCCATCGGTCTCGGCACCGCGTCCGATGGACTTCATTGCTGCGACAAGACGGCCATCGCGCTTGAGAAGCCGGTCGCCGAACTCGATCAGCCGGGGGTTCGGCGTCGCATGGGGAGCAACTGTGCGAAGACGGGCGGCAAGCGCGAAGTCGTCTTCCTCGGGATCGACCGCAAGGGAGGCGATCGCCGCCGCGGCCGGTGAGCGGGACACGCCCATCCAGCAGTGGATGACCATGGGCGCGGATCGGTCCCATGCGCCGACGAAATCGATGAGCCGCTCCACGTGCTCCTCGGCAGGCGCGATCAGATCGCCCGTTCCCGCGAAGGCGATGTCGTTCATCTTCAGCGTCAGGTGCCTGTCTGCAGGGATGAGACCAGGCCGATGAAAATCCTGCTTTTCCGCAATCAGGCTCACCATATGGCTCGCCTTGTGGCGAACCGCCATCTCAGCGATGCCGGCGAGGGGGCAGACGACGATGGCGCTCACGCGCGAAGCTCCGACAGGCGCGCCGCCTCGAGTTCCGCGAACCTGTCCAGAAACACGGCCTGCGCCTTGAGTGCCGGCATGGGTTCGAGGGGCAGCATGTCTTTGGTGATTCCTCGCGGCTGTCCGAAGAATTTCCGGGCTTCCTGCGTGGAGAAGCCCGCGAGTTCTGTGGCTTCGAAGAAGGCTGCGATGGTATCCGCCTTCTTGATCAATGACTTGAGCTCCTTGCTCGGATGCGCCGGCAGACCGAAGCGCAGGTGGATCGCTGCTTCCAGCCTGTGCTCCACCGTCTTGTAGCCGCCGCCGACGACGGACTTGAAGGGGGAGATCATGTCGCCGATGACATATTCGGGCGCGTCGTGCAGCAGCGAGACCATAAGGCTCTGACAGTCCGGCTCATTGCTGCGCCGGAAGATCTCTTCCACGACGAGGCAATGCTGGGCCACGGAGAAGGCGTGGTCACCGCGGGTCTGGCCGTTCCAGCGCGCGACCCGGGCAAGTCCGTGGGCGATATCGGAAATTTCGATGTCCAGCGGCGACGGATCGAGCAGGTCGAGACGCCGTCCGGACAGCATGCGTTGCCAGGCGCGGGCAGGCTTGCCCTCGCTCACGGCGCGGCCTCTTCGTCCGCCGGGAAGGCGAGCCCGCTCCAGGCCGGCAGGCTTGCGGTAAGCGGAACATCACCGGCAAGGAGGAGTTCGCCGGCGGCAAGGGCCGCGCCTACGCGGTCGATCCGGACGATGGCGAGGCCCTGCTTGCCGGAGACAGTCCCGAGCGCGCCCACGGGCTTGCCGGCCGCAGTGATTTCCGTGCCCTGGGGTGGAAGCTCGCGGTCGCCGGCGATCTGCACGAGGCGTCGGCGGGCCGTCCCCCTGTGCTGCATTCGCGAGACGACTTCCTGGCCGACATAGCAGCCCTTGCGGAAGGAGACGCCGCCGCTCAGGTCCAGCAGGATGTCGTGCGGGAAGGCGTCCTGAAGCGCAAAATCGGCGCCGGAAACCGGAACGCCGGCCTCGATCCGGAGCGCGTCATAATCCTCCTCGCCCGCAACTTCCTCCATCCGGCCGGGCACCCGGATCAGGCGCGTCCCGGCCCGTGCAAAACGCAGGTCGAGCGCTCCCGCGCCATCCGCTTCCGAGCCCCAGCGCACAGTCACGCCTTCATCCGCCAGGGGCAGGATCTCCACCGGAGCGCGCAGCTTGTAGAGGTTCAGCCTCCGTGCCAGCGCATCCTGCTGTGACTGATCCGTCTCGATCAGGAAGGCATCGCCATCGCGCCAGATTGCGAAATCGAACAGGATTTTCCCCTGCGGCGTCAGCAGGGCACCCGGCCATGCTTCACCGTGTGGCAGGGCTGCGACGTCGGTGGTGATCAGGTTTTGCAGGAATGACTCTGCGTCCGGACCTGCGATCCGGATGAAGCGTCGGTTTTCGAGATAGGCAGCTGGCATGGATCGATCCGAGGTTTTGCTGCTTCCAGTTAGGCATTTGCCGGCGGCGCAGCAAGGCCGTATCAGTCGCCCCCGGTGAAGGACTTCCACTCGCCCTCGGGCGTGATGGCGACGCGATAGAAGTTGTAGTTGCTGCTTTCCTCCATGCCTATCAAGTCGCCGGCGGTGACGATGCGCAGGAGTTCGACGCGTTCCGGAGGTGTAAGCGTCGAGAGCGGCTTCCCGGCAAAATAGGGCCAGACATAGACCTCCTCGGGCGTGCCGGCGTCCATCCGGGCGGCGCCGGTGGAGAGTATGTCGAGCAGGATGGCCAGGATCTCCAGCCCCTCCGGATCACCGGAAAAGCTGCGCATGGCGTCGATGGGGTCGGCGATCTCGCCGTTCACCTGCGTCTGCCGCGGTCCGGGATCGGTGAGTGGGCGCAACTGCTCGATATCGCCGGAGGCTGCCGCTTCGACGATGAGTTCCCGCATCCGCCTGACGGGCTCGG
>DASUPM010000335.1:0-10098 GCA_036281095.1 Pseudorhizobium sp. | reverse complement strand
AGGCGACGGCGGATGTCTATCGCCTCGCCTTTGAAAAGATTACCGGACTCGACTTTATGCCCGACGTTGGCGGCGAGACCGTCCTCGACCGTATACGGAATAATCTTGCGCCCTATTTCACCGGGAAATGATACACGAGGTGATGAAAGGCGACGAACCGGTGCGCAGGCCGAGACGAAGGGCGGAAGAAACACGGCAGGATATCTTGACCACGGCGGAAGATCTCTTCCGGGAACGAGGGATCGGCCGCTGCTCGATCGCAGACATCGCGCATCAATTGCAGATGTCACCGGCAAACGTCTTCAAGCACTTCGGCTCGAAGACACAGTTGGCGGATGCAATCTGCGACCGTCATATCAACCGGATGATCGACCGCTTCGCGCTCCTGCGGGATCCCGCTCCGGCACCCCAGAAGCTTGGCATCGTGGTCAGGAAGCTGATGGAAGCGCATCTCAGCGACATCAGGGAAAATCCCTACCTCTTCGAGATGATCCTCGTGATGTCGGACGCCGACCTGCCCAGCGGTCGCCATTACAAGGATCTTGTTAATTCCCTTTTCACAGAGGTGATCCGCGAAGGGCTCGATTCAGGGGTCTATCAGTGCCGAGAGGATCCGGCTCTTCTGAGCACCATCGTCAGCGCAGCATTTATGAGCGTTCTTCACCCCCTGCTCCTCGCCAAAACTGACGCGGACGAACTTCATGAGCGTTGCGAAGGACTGATAAATCTTGTGAATGCCGCACTGCAAAATCCACTTGCAAAGTGACGGTTTTTACCATACGTCACTTCGCACCCGAAGCCGCATCTTACTTTTCTAGCGGCTTTTGCCGATTTCCCAAGGGTGTTATCGATTAACCTTTGTTAAGGTCCGTTCCGGCTCCGGACGAGGCGCTGCCCTTAAATTTTCGCTTGGATGATGCCATGAACATACGGAAGACTTGTCTGCCAATCCTCTTCTCGCTCGCTCTGGTATCGTGCAGCGATTCCCAACAGGACGGCGCCCCCGCCGAGCAGGCACAGGAGCGCCCGCCTGCGCCCGTAAGCGTCGTCTCGATGCAGAAGGGGCAATACCCGATCACTCGCGTATTGCCAGGTCGGGCGACTGCCTTTCGGGCCGCCGACATCAGGCCGCGCGTCACCGGCTCCATCCGCGAGATCACCTTCAAGGAAGGGAGTGAGGTAAAGGCGGGCGACCTTCTGTTCCAGATCGAGGACGATACATACAGGGCGGCGGTCGCCGAGGCCCGTGCGAGCGTGGCGAGAGCAGAAGCCGGCGTTCCGAGCGCCCAGGCCAACTTCGAGCGCTACGAGCGGCTCGTAAACAGCGGGGCGACCCAGATCGAGTACGAGAATGCACGCGTGACACTCCTTCAAGCGCAGGCGGATGTGACCCAGGCGAAAGCGGCTTTGCAAACGGCCGAGATCAATCTCGATCTCACCAAGATTCATGCTCCCTTCGACGGTGTCACGAGCATCTCCAATGTCGCGATCGGCAACATCGTGACCGCGAACCAGACAGAGGCCCTGACCACGCTCAGGCAACTCGATCCGATCTACATCGACCTCACCGAGTCCAGCACCAATCTGCTCGAGCTGCGCTCAGCGATGGAATCGGGTCGAATGAGCGGCGACCCGCGCAATGCCGACATCCACCTTACTCTGGAGGACGGCACGGAATATCCTCACACGGGTAAACTCGATATGGCTGAGCTTTTCGTGAGCGAGAGCACCGGCACCTATCAGATCCGCGCCATCTTCGAAAACCCGGACGACGTGATCTTGCCTGGAATGTACGTGCGGGCGACGGTTACGCTCGGCCAGCAAGCCGGCTTCCTGATCCCGCAACGTGCCGCGACCCGCAATCCACGCGGCGAGCTTTCCGCCAAGTTCGTCACGAGCGACAACAAGGTGGAAACCCGGACATTCGCCAACAGCCGGGTGTCGGGAAACAACTGGCTCGTTTCAGAGGGAGCGGCCGAGGGAGACCGACTGATAGTGGACGGCTTCCAATGGATCGCCGACGGCGCCCCGGTTGCACCTGTTGAGGCCACCGTGGACGACAAGGGTCTTGTCGTGCCGGCGGAGCAGCCGGAGGCATCAGGCGCGCAGGCGCCGCAGCAATAGGCGTTCGTCAACCGTAAGCCACAATAGAAGTTACGGCAGGGAATTTGTAATGGCGAAGTTCTTCATTCGGCGCCCGGTGTTCGCCTGGGTCATCGCGATCGTCATCATGCTGGGCGGCGCGCTGGCGATCTCGACCTTGTCGATCTCCCAGTACCCGGACATCGCTCCGACCACCGTCCGCATCGCCGCGTCCTACAACGGCGCCAGCGCCGAGACTGTCGAGAAGTCGGTGACGAGTATCATCGAAGACGGCATGACCGGCCTGGACGACCTTACCTATATGACATCGGCCTCCAGCACCGGAAGCGCCACCGTCACGCTCACCTTCGGCAACGCCGTGGACCCGGAGATCGCGCAGGTCCAGGTGCAGAACAAGCTGCAACTCGTGCAGTCGCAACTGCCGGATGTCGTGCAGCAGGCGGGCATTTCCGTCACCCGCTCCACTTCGAGCATCCTGATGGTAGGGGCGCTTGTCTCGACGGACGGCAAGCGGTCCTCCGTTGACCTGGGCGACGTCTTTTCGACCAGTATCGAAGATCAGATCAAGCGGCTGGAAGGTGTCGGCAGTATCGACATTTTCGGTTCCGGCTACGCCATGCGGATCTGGCTGGATCCTCTCAAGCTGCAAAAGTATCAGCTGACCTCGAGCGACGTTACGAATGCCATCGAAACGCAGAACACGCAGGTTTCCGTGGGCTCGCTCGGCGGTCAGCCTGTGGTCGAAGGACAGCAGCTTACCGTGACGATGACTGCTCAAAGCCAGTTGACGACGGTCGATGACTTCGAGGCGATCATCCTGAAGGTGGAGCCTGATGGCGCGACGGTGCGGCTGAGCGACGTCGCAAGCGTCGAGATCGGGCAGGAAAGCTACGGCAGCAGCTCCCGCCAGAACGGCCTTCCCTCCACCGGCTTCGCAGTGAACCTGGCAACAGGCGCCAACGCTCTCGATACGGCCGCCCGGGTCAAGGTCGCGCTCGGGGACATTGCACCGACCCTTCCCGAGGGCGTCGAGATAACCTATCCCTACGACACGACCCCGTTCGTGCAACTGTCGATCGAGAAGGTTGTGCACACGCTGATCGAGGCGATCATCCTCGTCTTCGTCGTCCTCCTGATCTTCCTGCAGAACCTCCGCGCGACGCTCATCCCGATGATCGCCGTGCCGGTCGTTCTTCTCGGGACATTCGGTATCCTCGCTCTTGCGGGTTATTCCATCAACACCCTCACCATGTTTGCTATGGTGCTGGCGATCGGCCTTCTGGTCGATGACGCGATCGTCGTCGTCGAAAACGTCGAGCGCATCATGGATGAGGAAGGGCTTCCTCCGGTCGAGGCGACGGAGAAGTCGATGGGCGAAATTACCGGCGCCATCATCGGCATCGCCCTGGTGCTCACTGCCGTCTTCATCCCGATGGCCTTCTTCGGGGGCTCGACCGGCATCATCTACCGCCAGTTTTCCATCACGATCGTGTCGGCCATGCTCTTGTCGGCGCTCGTCGCGATCGTGCTGACGCCTGCGCTCTGCGCCACGATGCTGAAACCGATCGACCACCATAAAAAGGGACGCGGGATCGGAGCATGGTTCAACCGCGGCTTCGACCGCTCCACCAGGGGCTATGTCGCCTCGATCGGATACCTGCTGAAGCGGCCGCTCCGCGTCATGATCGTGTTCGCGCTCGTGATAGCTGGCTGTGCATGGCTCTTCACCCGCCTGCCGAGTTCCTTCCTTCCGCAGGAAGACCAGGGCGTGCTGCTGACGATCATTCAGACCCCTGCCGGCTCCACCACGGCCCGAACCGATGCGGTCGTCAAGCAGGTGGAAACCTACTTCCTGGAGCAGGAGAAAGAGAACGTCTCCGACGTCTTCGGTGTGCTCGGCTTCAGCTTCGGCGGCTCCGGGCAGAACAACGCGATCGTTTTCACCAAGTTGAAGGATTTCGAAGAACGTACCGGCCCGGGACAGTCGGCCGCCGAGATCGTTCAACGCGCCGGGGGCTACTTCTTCACCCTCCGGGACGCGCAGGTGTTTCCGCTGCTTCCACCGGCCATTCAGGGTCTCGGCACCTCCAGCGGTTTCTCCATGTATCTCGTCGATAGCGGCGGGAATGGCAACGACGCGCTGACCAATGCCTCGCAGCAGTTGATGCAGACGGCGTCGAGCAATCCCAATATCAGTTCGTTGCGAAGCAACAGCCAGAGGTCCGAAACACAGCTGAAGATCCTGCTCGACCAGGAAAAGCTGGGCGCGATGGGCGTCGATCTGGCATCGGTCAACATGATGCTTTCCACGATCTTTGCCGGCCGCGATGTCAACGACTTCACGCTCAACAGTGAATTGAAGCCGGTATACGTGCAGGGGGACGCTTCTTATCGCATGCAGCCGGACGATCTGAACTTCTGGTATGCCCGGAACAACGACGGAGAGATGGTTCCGTTCTCCGCGTTCAGCCGTGTGATCTGGGAAAGCGGTACGCCACAGCTTGCTCGCTTCAACGGCACCAGCGCGATTTCGCTGGAGGGCGCGGCAGGCCCCGGCGTGGCGACGGGTGAGGCCATGAACGAAATGGAAAGGCTGACGGCCGAACTGCCCGGCGGCTATTCCGTTGCCTGGCAAGGAATCTCCTATCAGGAGCGGCTGTCGGGATCGCAGGCACCGCTGCTTTATGCCTTGTCGGTCCTGATCGTCTTCCTTTGCCTCGCGGCGCTTTATGAAAGCTGGTCCATCCCGTTTTCCGTCATCCTAGCCGTTCCCGTGGGCGTGCTGGGGGCTCTGGCCGCCGCATATTTCTTCGGCCAGGCGAACGACGTCTACTTCAAGGTCGGCCTTCTGACGACGATCGGCCTTGCTGCCAAAAACGCCATCCTCATCGTCGAATTCGCGAAAGATCGGCAGGAACAGGGCAAGGGGATTGTCGAGGCAACCCTCGAGGCGGCCCGCCTCCGGCTGCGGCCGATCGTCATGACCTCGTTGGCGTTCATCCTGGGCGTGGTACCGCTTGCTGTTGCTACCGGCGCGGGCTCCGCGGCGCAGAACGCAATCGGCGTTGGCGTCCTGGGTGGTATGCTTTCTGCAACACTGCTCGGAATTTTCTTCGTTCCGTCCTTCTTTGTTGTCGTCAGGCGGTTATCAAAGCGTGAAAAACGCGAGATGACGGTGTGAAATCGGTTGTTAGGAAAATCACGTATCATAGCTGGAAGCCTTGAGTCGCGGCGGTGAATCGGTCAAACCGACCGGCAGTTGGACGTGTTTATTGGGGCAATGGGACAAGACATGAAACCTTTTCAAGCAGCAGCTCCTCTCGTTCTTCTACTTTTGTCGGGCTGCGTTGTCGGTCCGGATCATACGGCGCCAGAAATCGCGCTCCCCGCGAAGTTCGCTGAGGGCTCCACCGCAAGCAACGGTGACGTTTCGATGGTCGCCTGGTGGACGGCATTCAACGACAGCCGCATCAACGCATACGTCCAACAGGGTCTGTCGCAGAACCTGGACGTCCTGCAGGCGCTTGAGCGGATCAACCAGGCTGAGGCGAACGTCGTTGGGGCCGGCGCAGGCGCTCTGCCCTCTCTCGATCTCAGTGCCCAGGCGGAGCGCAGCGGCACGGAGGACATAGGCGGCACTGATAGCTCCACTCCTCCACGGACGACGGTTGCAGGCGGTCCCAGCGCCTCCTGGTTCCTTGATCTGTTCGGCCGCTTCCAGCGTTCACGGGAGGCCGCACTGGCCAATCTCGACGCTGCTTACGCCAGCGTCGATGTCGCTCGTCTGTCGCTGCTGTCGCAGGTCGTTTCGTCCTATATCGACGTTCGCTACTATCAGGAGCGCATCGCGCTGGCTCGTCAGAACCTGTCGTCGCGGCGCGAGACGCTCGACCTGACCCGCCTGCAGCTTGAAGCCGGCGCCGCCTCGAGACTGGATGTGGTTCAGGCTGAAGGTCTGGTGAACTCCACCATCGCGGAAATCCCCGGCCTCGAAACCCAGTTCCGTGGTGCGGCACACCGGGTTGCGACGCTGCTCGGCCTGCCAGCCTCCTCGCTTCTTCCCGAACTGCAGAAGGGCGCTCGCCAGCCGGTTGCGCGTTTCAACGCCAAATCGGGGGTGCCGGCAGACCTGATCCGCAACCGTCCAGACATCCGGGCGGCCGAACGTCAGCTTGCCGCAGCCGTAGCAGAAATCGGCGTGGCGCAGGCACAGCTCTATCCCAGCATCACGCTGGGCGGCTCCATCACTCCGGCCTACACCCGCATCAGCGGCAGCGGCGGGTCCGAAAGCGGACTTCTCTCCTGGTCCTTCGGTCCGGCGCTTTCGCTTCCGATTTTCGACGGAGGCGCTTTGAAAGCCAACGTGTCGGCTAGTGAATCCGTCGCACGCGAGGCGCATCTTGCCTGGAAGCAGACCGTTCTCGGCGCTGTCGAAGAAGTCGAGAACGCTCTTGCGGCAGTCGCCCGCGACGCCCGGACCGTCAATGCGCTGCGGGATACCGTGCGCTCCTATGAAGAGGCACTCGAGCTGGCCACAGCCAGCTATCGCGATGGGGCTTCGTCTCTGCTCGATGTCCTGGATGCGCAGCGGCAGGTATCCTCGGCACAGGCAAATCTTGCGGCAGCCGTCCAGCAGATGGCGCAGGACTTCGTCTCGCTGAATGTCGCGATCGGCGGCGGCTACGCCTTCGGGTCAACGACCCAGGTCGCCTCGGCGGCGGTCATGCCCACGAAATGACTGCCCTATCAAGGCAGGAAATGAAAAACCTCCGGAACGCGATGTTCCGGAGGTTTTTTCATGCGGGATGTTGAGGCCTTATCAGTCCTTGGCGCGCTCGACGTAGGAATTGTCTTCCGTCGCGATGACGACGCGGGTGCCGGCATTGATATGCGGCGGCACCAAGGTGCGAAGACCGTTGGAAAGCATCGCCGGCTTGTAGGAGGAAGACGCAGTCTGCCCCTTCACCACAGGCTCCGTCTCCGTGATCTCAAGGGTCACGTGACGGGGCAGCTCGATGGCAAGCGGAACGCTTTCGTGGATCGAGAGGATGCAGGTCATGCCTTCCTGCAGATAGGCCTTCTGGTCGCCCATGGTTTCCGCGTCCACCACGACCTGATCGTAGCTCTCGGGGTTCATGAAGTGGAAGCCTTCGCCATCCTCGTAGAGATACTGGAAGTTCACGTCCTCCACGAATGCCCGCTCGACCTGCTCCGTGGTACGCCACCGTTCCGAAACCTTCACGCCGTCGACGATCCGGCGCATGTCGACCTGTGTGACCGGCGTCCCCTTGCCCGGGTGGAAGTTCTGGGCGGTGAGGACCACATACAGCTTGCCTTCGACTTCGAGAACGTTGCCCTTGCGGACGGAAGAGGCGATGACCTTGACCATGAATATTCCCTTGTAGGTGCCGGCTTGTGTCGGCCGGGGATGCGTCGTAGAGGAACGGCTCGCCGATCCACCCGAACGAATGAATGCTTTCTCGGGCGCACCTAGCCTAAATTCCGGCAAATAGGAAGCCTTGCGGGGTGTTGCGTACCAAAAAGCCGACCATCAGGATCATGCCATGCGCCATGATGCTTCCACGTTTAGTCGCTCTCCCTGGTGGACCCCAGGCGTCCATGTCGATCGTCGGCCGTTCCTGCTTGCCCGCAACCGCATTCAGGCTGGTCTGCGCAGCCACTTCGATCAGGTCGGCTTCGTGGAGGTCGATCCTGCGGCACTTCAGGTTTCTCCCGGCAACGAGACGCACCTGCATGCTTTCGCAACCGAAGCGTTCACGACCGATGGATCGGCCAATCGGCTTTTCCTGCACACCTCGCCGGAATTCGCGTGCAAGAAGCTGCTGGCGGCCGGTGAACCGAGAATATTCTCGTTCGCACACGTCTACCGGAACCGGGAGAGAGGCCCTTTGCATCATCCCGAGTTTACCATGCTCGAATGGTACCGGACGCACGAGGACTATCAGGCCCTGATGCAGGACTGCGCTTATCTCCTCGCGCTGGTCGCCGAGACGACCGGGACACGCCGCTTCAGCTATGGCGGCATCGAGATGGATCCCTTTGCCGAACCCGAGCGATTGACGCTGGCGCACGCCTTCGATCGCTTCGCCCGCATCGATCTCTTGTCAACCACATCCGTCACGGGTGAAACCGATCGCGATCTGCTCGCCGACGGCCTCCGAAAATCCGGCATCCGTTTCGCCGAAGACGACACCTGGGCCGATCTGTTCAGCCGCGTCCTTGTCGAACGCATCGAACCGGAACTTGGCCGGGATCGGGCAACGATCCTCTGCGAGTATCCCGTTTCGGAAGCCGCACTTGCACGGCCCTCGCCTGCCGATCCGCGGGTAGCCGAGCGGTTTGAACTTTACGCATGCGGCGTCGAACTCGCCAATGCCTTCGGAGAACTGACCGACGCCGCGGAACAGCGCCGGCGCTTCGATCAGGAAATGTCCGAGAAAATGCGGATCTACGGCGAAAGCTATCCTATTGATGAGGATTTTCTGGCGGCGCTGGACAGCATGCCCGAGGCAAGCGGTGCCGCGCTCGGTTTCGACCGCCTGGTCATGCTGGCAACCGGTGCGCAACGCATCGAACAAGTGCTTTGGGCACCGGTGCCGGAAACAGCGTGATGTCGTCGCAACGTGCTCTCAAGACCGCCGAGGACCTGGCAGAGGCCAGTTTGATCGAACAGGCGAGCCTCGCCGATATCCGTGCCGTTGCCGAGAGATATACCATTGCCATCACCCCGACCGTGGCTGACCTCATCGAGGGGCACGACGTAAACGATCCCATTGCACGGCAGTTCGTTCCGTCACCTTCCGAACTGGTCACGACTGCCGACGAACGGCTTGATCCCATCGGCGATGCCGCCCACACGCCCGTCAGGGGTATCGTCCATCGATACCCCGATCGTGTGCTGCTGAAGGCGGTCCACGTCTGCCCCGTCTATTGCCGCTTCTGTTTCCGCCGCGAAATGGTCGGGCCGCAGGGAGACGGCATGCTCTCTCCCGACGAGATCGACAAGGCAATGGCTTATATCCAGCGGCATCCGGAAATCTGGGAAGTGATCCTGACCGGCGGAGATCCCTTTGTATTGTCCCCTCGCCGCCTGTCGCAGATCATGCTCAAGCTCGCCGCGATTCCGCATGTCAGGATCGTACGCTTTCACACGCGCGTTCCGGTGGTAGAGCCGAACGCGGTTGACGGCGACTTGATCGCCGCGCTGAAGGCCAGCGGAAAGACAACCTATGTCGCGTTGCACGCCAATCATCCGCGAGAACTGACGGAACCGGCGCGGAACGCATCTGCACGCCTGGTGGATGCCGGCATCGTCATGCTGAGCCAGACGGTTCTCCTGCGCGGCGTCAACGACGATGCGGCGGTCCTCGCGGAACTGATGAAGAGCTTCGTCGAAAACCGCATCACGCCATACTACATCCATCATCCGGACCTTGCTCCCGGCACCAGCCATTTCCGTCTCGAAATAGAAGAGGGGCAGAAGATCGTAGCGGCCTTGCGCGGCCGGATTTCCGGTCTCTGCCAGCCGACATACGTGCTCGACATTCCCGGCGGCTACGGCAAGGCGGTGATCACCGAAACCGCTCTTCACCGTGACGGCGAGCGTTACGTCGTCAGCGACTTTCGGGGGAGCCGGCACATCTATCCGCCAGCCGGAACTCCAGACACGTAGCGGTTCTCTCATGAGGATGAACAGCAGGCCAATCCATGGTGGCCCGGCTTTCTTCCAGCTCGGCATGCGAAGCGGAATAATGGGGACGGCGTGAAGTCGCTTGCCGAGGACGCAATGAGAATGGCGGCGGGCGTAGGGCTCCGTAAATTTGCATCGCTGGCATAACCGGATGCACCGAACCCACCCGGGACCGGACGAACCAAGGCGGACGGACAATGACCGTACGGATTCTGCAAACCGAGGCGACGGGATAGCGTCCCCGATTCTCCTCATGTATAGGCCGACCGTGTCGATGGCGAAGG
>DASUPM010000334.1:0-2648 GCA_036281095.1 Pseudorhizobium sp. | reverse complement strand
ACACTTCACCCTTCGGAAACCCCTCGGTCGCGCGATAGCAATGAACAGCGAGTTCGATCGCCCGCTGCCAGACCTTGAGATCCCTGTAGGAGTTGATCGTCTGCCCGTTCCTTTCCTTCTGGCGCCAGCTATTCGCTATTCGCTACTCGCTATTCGCCTTCTTCCTATTTAAGCCTTCGCTTTCTCGTCCCCCGGCAGCACATAATCCGTGCCCTCCCAGGGAGACAGGAAATCGAAGCTCCGGAATTCCTGGCGCAGTTCGACAGGCTCATACACAACCCGCTTGGCCGAGTCGTCGTAGCGAACCTCGACGAAGCCGGTCGTCGGGAAATCCTTGCGGAGCGGATGGCCTTCGAAACCGTAATCGGTCAGAATGCGGCGCAGGTCCGGATGGCCCGTGAACAGAATGCCGTACATGTCCCACGCCTCGCGCTCGAACCAGTCCGCGCCCGGATAGACGGAACAGGCAGACGGCACCGGCTCGTCCTCGGCCACCATCACGGTCACGCGGATGCGCAGGTTCTGGCGCGGCGACAGCAGGTGATAGACGACGTCGAAGCGCTTCTCGCGCTGCGGCCAGTCAACCCCGCAGATGTCGATGAAGTTGATGAAGCCGCACTGCACGTCGTCGCGCAGGAAGGTCAGCAGCGGGATGATGTTTTCCGGCGCCGTCACCAGCGTCAGTTCGCCGTATTCGATCTTCGAATCGGACACGAGCTCCGGATGCGTCTCCGAGATGTGGGATGAAAGCTCTTTCAGGGCTTCGCTCATGATACCGTCCTTGCCCTCAGCGTTCGATCGTGCCGGTGCGGCGGATCTTCTTCTGCAGCAGAAGCACGCCGTAAAGCAGTGCCTCTGCCGTGGGGGGACAGCCCGGCACGTAGATATCCACGGGCACGACTCGGTCGCAGCCACGCACCACCGAATAGGAATAGTGGTAGTAGCCGCCGCCGTTGGCGCAGGAGCCCATCGAGATCACGTAGCGCGGCTCCGGCATCTGGTCGTAGACCTTGCGAAGCGCGGGCGCCATCTTGTTCGTCAGCGTGCCGGCCACGATCATGACGTCCGACTGCCGCGGCGAGGCGCGCGGCGCGAAGCCGAAGCGCTCGACGTCGTAGCGCGGCATCGAGACCTGCATCATCTCGACCGCACAGCAGGCGAGACCGAAGGTCATCCACATCAGGGAGCCCGTACGGGCCCAGTTGATGAGCTCGTCCGTCGAGGTGACGAGAAAGCCCTTGTCGGCGAGTTCGTTGTTGATCTCGCCAAAGAAGCGATCATCGCTGCCGATCGGCTTGCCCGTGTTCGGATCGATGATGCCCTTCGGCTGCGGCGCGACGAGGGTGTTGCCGGTGTCGACTACTCCCATTCCAGCGCTCCTTTCTTCCACTCATAGATGAAGCCGATCGTGAGGACTGCCAGGAATACCATCATGGACCAGAAGCCGAACCAGCCGATCTCACCGAAGGACACGGCCCAGGGGAACAGGAAGGCCACTTCCAGATCGAAGATGATGAACAGGATCGACACGAGGTAGAATCGGATGTCGAACTTCATGCGGGCGTCGTCGAAGGCGTTGAAGCCGCACTCGTAGGCCGAGAGCTTTTCCGAATCGGGCGCCTTGTAGGCGACGGCGAACGGCGCAATCAGCAGAGCCAGCCCGATCACGAGGGAGATTCCGATGAAGATCGCGATCGGAAGGTAGGAACTGAGGAGTTCACTCATGGTATTCGATCCTGCTTGCCGGGAGCGCCGAGCGGCGCTCGATCAGAAATGCGCGGGCAAAGCGAACGTGCATTGCAATCGGCCCGTGACTACCCCAGCCCACGCTTTGGCGCAAGACATTTAGACTCGTGATTCCGCGCCGAAACGGCACAGCCGTGCGTGGTATGCAGGGCAGGCATGGCGGATATGCAAGGGCGCGTCCCGAGCGGCAAACCTGCACGGAGAGACGCAGGCATGTCGGCAACGATGCGATTGCGCCCGGATGTCCGAAACGAGGAATGACGGCAGGCGCCAGGGGAGCGGAGGATCGTCAGCCGCAACGGATCGGCAACCCATATGTAGCCGCCCCGCAGCCGCAGCAAGTATGTTAGGCAAGACTCAATCGGCATCCCCCCTGGGGGATGAGCCAATCAGCATAAAAGGAAGGGAAAGTGGCGCGAGTGACGGGGCTCGAACCCGCGACCTCCGGCGTGACAGGCCGGCACTCTAACCAACTGAGCTACACCCGCGCATTTCGTAAGGGCCAAGACCCTCGCCGGAGCGGCCTCGACCGCCTCGGTTGAGCGGCTAACTAAGAGGTTCGCGAACAGGTGTCAAGCGCGTTTCAAGACAAAAGGATGAAGCCTCGCACGTTTCCCCGGCGGGCCGCCCGCAACCACTCCTCACGAGCAAAAATTAAAAAAAATTCGGCGAAAGGCTCTTGCGGTTTCACCGCGATCCGCATAGATCACGCCCACCGACGCGGCGGACACGCTCCGCGACGCGAAAGGGCGATTAGCTCAGTTGGTAGAGCGCCTCGTTTACACCGAGGATGTCGGGAGTTCGAGTCTCTCATCGCCCACCATTCTTTTTCCATCAAAAGCAGATCCAGCACTCCCACGTGTTTTAACGTCCACGTCTTTCCGTCACGTGACCGGAACCTG
>DASUPM010000333.1:0-8192 GCA_036281095.1 Pseudorhizobium sp. | reverse complement strand
GGCGTTCAGTGCGGGACAGGGCCTGGCGGGAATGCTCGGCTAACCTCCCCGCCTCTGCCGGCCGCGACGCTTCCACCAGAGGACGGCGCGACGGCGCCGGCGACGGATGTAGTGGAAATCGTGCGACAGTACGAGGATGCCGAGCGGCAGCATCCAGAAGCCGAGAACCGGGAGAAAACCCAATGTTCCGCCGGCGATAAGCCCGATGCCGATGGCAATCCTTCCCATTCGCGAGCGGGGCATCGGGATCTGCCATGCCCCGAGCGCCAGCCTGCCGCTGTGCGGGTCCATTCCGAAACGGGTGGATTTTCTTCTGAGCGTCAACCTCGAGCCTCTAACCACTGCCACGACGGCTGCAGATGGGGCCCGAACGCGCGCAAAACAAGCGAGTGGAAATTTTTTAGAAAAACCGCTTGTTAAATCGCCAAAGCATTTGTATTACCCCGCTCGACGCCGCCAACGAGCGGATGTTCCCTGGTAGCTCAGCGGTAGAGCATTCGACTGTTAATCGACAGGTCGCCGGTTCGAATCCGGCCCGGGGAGCCACTTCCACAAGATGCCGCACCTGCCTTTCCCCTAGTTTTCCATCCCGCTTCCTCTTCGGAACGAAGTTCGAACATCCGCGTTCTCTGGCCCATGGCCCGATACGAAAAGGAGATCGCCATGAGGAAGTTTGTTTTGATTGCCGCTGCCGCAGGCCTCGCAGCAACCGGCGCGATTGCGCAGGAGAGCACCGTCAGCGGCGCAGCAAGCGGCGCGGTCACCGGCGCAATCGTCGGGGGTCCTATCGGGGCCGCCGTGGGTGGCATCGCAGGCGCGGCCCTGGGCACAGCCATCGACCCGCCGCCGGAGCAGGTCGTGACCTATGTTCGGGAGCAGCCCGTGCCGGCGCAGCCGGTTATGGTCCAGCAGGAAGTGGTGGTGGGACAGCCGCTCCCGCAGACGGTCGTCCTGACCCCCGTGCCAGAGGCTCCCCAGTATGCCTACACCTACGTGAACGAACGCAGGGTGATCGTCGATCCCAACACCCATACGGTGGTTCAGGTTCTCGACTGACGCAGAACGAACAAGCTGACCAATTGAGAAGCCTCCCTTCAAACGGAGGCTTCTCTGCTTGTGAACCTGGAGAACGCTTCCACGTACACGTGCGGTCGACTGGAACTGAGCGAGACTTCACCGGGGAGCCGGCCAGAGAATTTTCCCCGTTCGCTTCGCGCGATGGAAAGCCATTTCTTGTTCCCTACGGGTTGTCGTCCGACAAGGGCGGATTTACATCTAGCCCAACAGAAGGCTTCGTTCATGACCGTGCATCAATCCGTCCTCAGCACCATCGGCAACACGCCCCTCATCCGCCTCAAGGGTGCTTCCGACCAGACAGGCTGCGATATCCTCGGGAAGGCGGAGTTCCTCAATCCCGGCCAGTCGGTGAAGGACCGCGCAGCGCTCTACATCATCCGCGACGCCGAGCGAAAGGGCCTGCTGAGGCCCGGCGGCGTGATCGTGGAGGGTACCGCCGGGAACACGGGAATCGGTCTGACACTGGTCGCCAAGGCACTCGGCTACCGAACCGTCATCGTCATTCCCGAAACGCAGAGCCAGGAAAAGAAGGATGCCCTGAAGCTGCTCGGGGCCGAGCTCGTCGAGGTCCCCGCAGTCCCCTACAAGAATCCCAACAACTACGTGAAGGTCTCCGGGCGCCTTGCCGCCGAACTGGCGAAGAGCGATCCTGCCGGGGCCGTCTGGGCCAACCAGTTCGACAATGTTGCCAACCGCGAGGCACATGTCGAGACGACGGCCGTGGAAATCTGGGAGCAGACGGAGGGCAAGGTCGACGGCTTCATCTGCGCCGTCGGCTCCGGCGGCACGCTTGCCGGGGTTGCAAGGGGCCTGCGCGCCAGGAACCCGGCGGTGAAGATCGGCCTCGCCGATCCCGACGGTGCCGCTCTTTATGAATTCTACGCCCATGGCGAATTGAAGTCGGAAGGATCGTCCATCACCGAAGGTATCGGCCAGGGGCGCATCACCGCGAACCTGGAAGGCTTCACCCCCGACTATGCCTACCGCATTCCGGATGCGGAAGCGCTGCCCGTCATCTTCGATCTCGCGGAACAGGAAGGCCTTTGCCTTGGAGGATCCACCGGCATCAACATCGCGGGCGCCATCCGGCTCGCACGGGATCTGGGACCCGGGCACACCATCGTCACCATACTCTGCGACTACGGCAACCGCTACCAGTCGAAGCTCTTCAACCCGGAGTTCCTGCGCTCCAAGGGCCTGCCGATACCGCAGTGGCTGACGCGGAAAAGCGATATCACCGTCCCCTTCGAAACCGTCTGAGCCTCCATGCCCGTCAATGCACTGTTCCGTGACGACTTCTACCTGAAGACGACCGATGCCGTTGTAACCGCCATCCACGAAGATGGCCGGATCGAACTCGACCGCACCTGCTTCTACGCCACGTCCGGCGGACAGCCGGGCGACACGGGATTTCTGGAGCGCTCGGACGGCGGGAAGATCCGGCTCGGGCAGACGAGGACCGGCACCAGCAAGGACATCATCATCCATGTTCCGCTGGAAGGCGAGCCGCAACCGATCGTGGGCGAGGTCCTGCGCCTCCATATCGACTGGGACCGGCGGCACCGGCTGATGCGCATGCACACCGCCTGCCACCTGCTCTCCGTGGTCTGCCAGTATCCGATCACGGGCGCGGCCGTCGGCGAAGAGGAATCGCGCGTCGATTTCGACATGACGGACATCATCGACAAGGACGACGTGACCGCGCGGCTGATGGAACTCGTCACCCAGGACCACCCGGTTTACCTCCAATGGATCACCGACGAGGACCTGGCCGTAAATCCGGGCATCGTGAAGTCGAAGAATGTGCGGCCACCGTCGGGGCTGGGACGGGTGAGCCTCGTCTGCATCGGGGAGAACTCCAGCGTTGACAGCCAGCCATGCGGCGGCACACATGTGGCCAGGACCGGCGAAATCGGAGCCATCCACATCGCCAGGATCGAAAAGAAGGGCAAGGAGAACCGCCGTTTCCGTATCCGGTTCGGTGAGGCCGCAGCCTAGACAATAGAGCACCACGGGAGGAAGCTCATGAGCGAGACCAGCCGTTTCGTCGTTTCATCCGATTGGTTGGCGAAGGAAATGGGCAACCCCGACCTTCAGATCGTCGATGCCTCGTTCTACCTCCCCGCCCAGAACCGCGACGCCGATGCGGAATATGCCGCCGGCCATATCCCGGGCGCCGTCCGTTTCGACCACGACAAGGTGGCCGATCATTCCACCGACCTGCCGCACATGGTGCCTTCGCCCGAGGTCTTCGCTGAAGCGGTCGGGCAAATGGGCATCGGAGAAAACGACCGTATCGTCATCTATGACGGCCCCGGCATCTTTTCGGCGCCGAGGGCCTGGTGGCTCTTCCGAACCATGGGCGCCCGGAACGTCTATGTTCTCGACGGCGGCCTGGACGGTTGGAAGGCCGAAGGCCGTCCAATCCAGAGCGAAGTTCCCTCGCCCGCTCCGAAGACCTTCACCCCCTCCTTCCGTCCGGAAAAGGTGGTGAACATCGAGAAAATGAAATCGATTGCCGAAGCCGGCTCCAGGCAGATCGCCGATGCCCGCGGCGCTGGCCGCTTCGCGGCGGCCGAACCGGAACCGCGCCAAGGCCTCCGCTCAGGCCACATGCCCGGCGCCCGAAGCCTTCCGTCCGGCATCTTCTCGGCAGACGGAAAGCTCAAAACCCTGCCGGAACTGCGGCAGGTCATCGAGGAGGCGGGCATCGACCTCGCCCGGCCGGTCGTCACGACCTGTGGCTCCGGCATCACGGCCGCCATCATTACGCTCGCGCTCGAATCCCTCGGCCACGATGACAACGCCCTTTACGACGGCTCCTGGACGGAGTGGGGCAGCCGTGCCGACACGCCGGTCGTCACCGGCCCGCCTGCTCCCAGAACGGCGTAGATAATCATGACACGGAAAAAGCCGGCCCCGCTTCAGGCTCATGTCACGCAGCTCGAGATGACCACCCCGCCGAAGGCAAGCCTGCCGGTGCCGGTCAACCTCCAGACCGCCATCATTCGCGCGCCTGATATCCCGCTCCACTACTATCGGTATCTATACCGGCAGGTCGGAAAGCGGTGGCACTGGTACAGGCGGCTCAGGATGTCGGACGAGGAACTGACCGCGATAATCCACGACCCGCGGGTTTCCGTCACCGTTCTTTACGTCGACGGTGCGCCTGCAGGCTTCTTCGAGCTGCGCAAGGAGAGCGGGGACCTTGTCGAATTGTCCTATTTCGGCCTGTTCGAACGGGCGATCGGGCTCGGCATCGGCAAGTGGTTCCTGCTGCAGGCGCTCTATGCGGCCTGGCAGGACAACCCGACGAAAGTGACTGTGACGACCAATACGCTGGACCATCCCCGCGCCCTGCAGCTTTACCAGATGATGGGCTTTTCGCCGGTTTCGACATACGACGCGCTGATACTGCCGATGAGCGAAGCGGAACTCCTCGCGGTTCTCGACAGCTGAGCCCGCAGGAATCGGGTGGCCGGCAGAGCTTCCGGACGGCATGACATCGCAAACGATCCAAGGAGTTTGCGATGACAGTCTTATTTCACGCCATTCCCACAGAGGATGCCGCCCGTCTCCGGAACGGCGGAACCGACGCCTATGATCGTCTTCCCGAAATTCTGATCTCCGACGGTCACGGCTATCCCTGCCGCCATTGCCTGTCGAACATCGCTGCGGGAGACGAGGTCCTGGTGCTCGCCTATCGTCCCTTTCCGGCGCTTCAGCCTTACGCGGAAACGGGGCCGATCTTCCTCCACAGGAAACCGTGCCCGCGATACGAGGCGTCGGAAGTTCTCCCGCCTATCCTGGACAGTCCCGACTATATCGTCCGCGGCTACGGACGCGACGATCGCATCGTCTACGGCACAGGGGCCGTCACGCCCACCGAAGGGATCAGGGACCGAGCCGAAGAATTGCTTGCCCGCGACGACATCGCCTATGCGCACATCCGCTCGGCGCGGAACAACTGCTACCAGTGCCGGGTCGAAAAGGTGGAGGCTCCGACCTTCTCCGACACCGGCTCGGGCATCTGACGGGAGTGGCGGAGATGACGAACATGACATGTCAGGCCATCGTCGAACGCATGTTTTCAGCCGAAATGGCTTACCTGGCGTCGGACCGGAAAGACCTGCGGATGTTGGCGGAAGCGTTTTCCGAGGATGTGGTGATCCACGAACCTTCCTCCCTGCCCTATCCGGGAGAATGGCGCGGTCTTGAAGGACTTACTGCCCTGTTTGCCAGAATGAACGAGGTCTGGAGCAAGTTGGAGGTCAACGATCTCCTCGTCACCGGCTCCTGCGACCTGGTCCATCTCACATGCCGACTGACAGTGACCTCCCGTGCCACCGGAAGGACGGTGACCCAGCCCTTCGCCGAATGCCTGAGCTTCCGCGAAGGCCGGCTCGTCGAGGGTATTCCGTTCTACTACGACACCCACGAACTGCTCGGCCTCATCACCCCGTGACGAGGCCGTACATTCTTGCCGGCCACTCTCGCCACGGGGTCACCGGTCGCGCAGGGACCCCGGCGGGCGCCGGGGTCCCTGCCCCTGTCAGGCATCGCCCTCGCCCCGATCCTGCGGCCGCTCAAGGTCCTCCGCAGTCCGAAGCAACAGCCGGACGATCTCGCCGGCCTTCTTCTCGTCCTCGACCAACCTGCGGGCGATGACCTCCCGCAGGTTCAGGAGCGCGGCATCGATACTCCGTGGAAGGTCCGGTCCACCGCCCCGCTCACGCTCCTGCCGCTGGCGCACGCGCTCGGCAACATGCGAGAGCCGGTCGAGGATGGTCGTTGCAAAGCTGCGATTCTCGTTCAGATGGGCCCGCCCCTCCTGCGTGATCGCATAGCGCTTCTTGTTGCCCTCCTGCTCCGCTGCCACGTAACCGGCCTCTTCGAGATAGGTCAGCGTCGGGTAGATCACGCCAGGGCTCGGCGCATAGAAGCCGTAGGTCATATCCTCGATGTGCCTGATGATCTCGTAGCCGTGGCGGGGCTCCTTCTCCACCAGCGCCAGAACGACCAGGCGCAGGTCGCCCTGCATCAGGAAACGCCCGATACGGCCGTCGCCATCATCCCCGAAACCACGCCCATGCCCCCCGCCCTGGCGCCCGCCGCCGCGCCGGAACGGTCCGCCGGGCATTGCGAACATTCCTTCGAACATCATTCGCCCGCGTCCGCCGCAACCATGGCGCCCTTCATTTCCATGCCTGAACATATCAGTTCTCCAGTCAATTTCGATATATCTAAGTTAATACGATAACCCGTACTGTCAAGCCTTCCGCCGAACATCAAAAAGCACCGGACACTGTGAGTGCCGGTGCTTCTTGATTTCCTCAGCCATATCGGCGTCTATCGCCGAGCGTACTTCCGATATATCTTAACTAGGCGACGTTGAGGATGCTTTCCGGAGCGAAGGCCTCGTATCCCAGCGCTTCGGCTACCGGACGGTTGGTCACCCGGCCGCGGTGGACGTTGAGGCCGCTGCGCAGGTGCCGATCCTCCGCAATCGCACGAAGCCCGCGGTCCGCCAGCGCAAGGCCGTGATGCAGCGTTGCGTTGTTGAGCGCCTGTGCCGAGGTGACCGGCACGGCGCCCGGCATATTGGCGACGCAATAATGGATGATGCCGTCTATCTCATAGGTCGGATCGGAATGGGTGGTGGCGTGCGATGTCTCGAAACAGCCACCCTGATCGATCGCGACATCCACCATCACCGCGCCCGTCTTCATGCCCGACAGCATTTCGCGGCTGACCAGCTTCGGGGCGGCGGCTCCCGGGATCAGAACGGCGCCGATCACCAAGTCGGCGGCAAAGACTTCCTCTTCCACCGCGTCGATCGTCGAATAGCGCGTGTGGACGCGGCCGTTGAAGATGTCGTCCAGTTGCCGCAATCGGGGAAGCGAGCGGTCGATAATCGTGACATCGGCACCAAGCCCCACCGCCATCCGGGCTGCATGAAGGCCGACGACACCGCCGCCGATGACGGCGACCCTGGCCGGAAGAACGCCGGGAACACCACCCAGCAGAACACCGCGCCCCCCGTTCGCCTTCTGCAGCGCCGTCGCCCCGGCCTGAATCGCCAGCCGTCCCGCCACCTCCGACATCGGCGCCAGCAGGGGCAGGCCGCCGCGATCGTCCGTCACCGTCTCATAAGCCACGGCCGTGACGCCCGAAGCCAGCAGGCCCTTTGTCTGCTCCGGATCCGGCGCAAGATGGAGATAGGTGTAGAGGATCTGACCGTCACGCAGTTGCGCCCATTCCTGCGGCTGCGGCTCCTTCACCTTCACCACCATGTCCGATCTTTCGAAGATTTCCTTCGCGCTGCCTGCGATCCTGGCACCGGCCGCGATATAGGCGCCGTCGTCTGCGCCGATGCCGGCACCCGCCCGGGTTTCGACCAGCACCTCGTGGCCATGGGCCACATATTCGCGCACTGCGCCAGGGGTCAGCGCCACGCGATATTCATGATTTTTGATTTCCTTCGGACATCCGACACGCATTCAGCGTTCCTCCCATTGTTGTGGCGTTTCCGCCTCCATTCCCCACCACGGAACAAGATCAGAATTAGGAGGCAATGTCCTTGCGAAGGCGAATTGAAATTCGCGCGGTTTTCGCAGATCCTTGTTCAGTTGGAGAAAAGATGAGGATTTCTTGCTGTGCCCGGCTTGGACACGATCGATCTTGCGATAATGCGAACGCTCCAGCAGGAGGGACGCATCTCCAATGCGGAGCTTGCGGAACGGGTCGGCCTTTCGCAATCCGCCTGCTCCCGCCGCCTGGCCGTCCTGGAAAAGAACGGCACGATCAGCGGCTACCATGCCCGGCTGTCCAACAAGGCGCTCGACTACAAGATGATCGCCATCGTCCACATCTCGCTGTCCGGGCAGTTCGCAAAGACCCTGGCCGAGTTCGAGGCCGCGGTGAAACGTTGTCCGAACGTGCTCGTCTGCTACCTGATGTCCGGCGAGTACGACTATATCCTGAGGGTCGCGGCGAGGGATCTGGAGGACTACGAGCGCATCCACCGCGACTGGCTGTCGGCCCTGCCCCACGTCGTCAAGATCAATTCGAGCTTCGCGCTCAGAGAAATCATCGACAAGCCGAATGTCGGCCTT
>DASUPM010000332.1:0-2868 GCA_036281095.1 Pseudorhizobium sp. | reverse complement strand
AGCGCTGCCGTGCAGGACGGTTTCGACCTCTACCTGCACGGGTTCATCGTCACCGACGACGGGAAATGGGTCGTGGTGCAGCAGGGCATGAACGGCGACCGGCGCAAGGCGCGCAGATACCACTGGCTGTCGGAAGGGCTGGACAGCTTCGTGGACTCCCCGCACGCAGCCATCGAAGGCGAAGGGCAGGGGGAGATCGTCAACCTCGCGGACCGACGGGCGGACCTATCCAGGCGGGCGCAACTCGATCTGCTGGGGACGCTTGGTCCCGACAGAGTGGTCGCCGAAGTGATCGTGCTGGAGGGCCGGGGTCATCCGGCGCCCGCACAGCCGCTTCTGCCCCATCTCGTGATGCCGGACCACCACGATGTGCAGGAAAGCGACGTCAGCATGAAGCGGCTCCATGCGACGCTGGCGGCCGCGGCGGACCGGGGACCGGAAGATTTTCCGCAACTGCTTCTGACGCCGGGCGTCGGTGCCCGCACCGTCAAGGCACTGGCGATGGTGGCGGAGGTCGTCCATGGCGCGCCGTGCCGCTTCTCCGATCCGGCCCGATTCTCGCTGGCCCATGGCGGCAAGGATCGCCACCCGTTCCCCGTCCCGTTGAAGGTCTATGATGAGACCATAAAGGTCATGAAGTCGGCCGTGGGCAAGGGTCGGCTGGGGCGGGAGGAAGAGTTGCAGGCCCTGAAGCGGCTGGATGACCAGGCGCGCCGGATCGAGCACTATGTTACCGGACCGGACCTCAAGGAAATCGTCGCCGGCGAGTTTCGCGACTCCGCCCGGTGTGGCGGGCGGAGCGTGTTCGGCTGGGAAAGCGATCTGATGGCGTCAAGGAACGCGAAAGTGGGTCGGCCCGCATAGAAGCGGTCCTGTCGGCGGCGGTGGTCCCTAAGCCGTGACGCGTTGCACAGAAGGCGAAACAAGGCGTGACGCCAGATCGCCGATGCGCCTCATCGCAGTCACCAGAACCTCTTCCGGCACGGTCAGGGAAATCCGGAGGAAGCCGGCTGCCTGAGTACCGAAAGAGGCGCCGGGCATTACCGCAACCCGTTCCTGGTTCAGGAGTTCCCACGCGAACTGCTCGCCGGTCAATCCGGTGGCGGAGACATCCAGCAGAATGAACATTCCCCCTTCCGGAAGCATCGGCTTCACCAGGTTGTTGCCACCCAGAGCCTGTGCCGCGATCGTGGCGCGCCGACGGTAATTGGCGCGCATGGTCGGCGCCATGTGGAAGTCCTGGGAGAGCGCCATGGCGGTCATGTCGGCGATGAACGGCTGCACGCCAAAAAGCATGGTTTCCGACACCGGAAGAAGCTTGCTGCAGAATTCCGCCGGGCCGGCGGCCCATCCGCTGCGGAAGCCGGGTGCGGCGTGAGATTTCGAGATCGAGGACACGACGATCGTCCGCTCCGCAAGCTCGGGCATGTCGAATGGCGACGCGAATTCGACATCGTCGAAGACCAGTTGCTCATAGACCTCGTCGCAGACGATCCAGAGGTCGTGCTTGCGGCACACCTCACCGATCACCCGAATTTCCGCCGCGGTCAGCACGGCCCCCGTGGGATTGTGCGGGGTGTTCAGCATGACGACCCGGCATTCCGGCGTGATCGCACGCTCCAGATCTTCGGCCTGCATGTGAAAGCGCTTTTCCGGGCGCAACGGCACGTAAACGGGATGAGCGCCGGTGGAGGAGATTACCCCTTCATACGTCGCGTAAAGCGGATTGCCGACCAGGACAGCGTCACCGGTCTCCACCAGTCCGGCCATGACCGTATAGAGCGCGGTCTGCGTGCCGGGGAAGCAGAGGAAGTTTTCCTCGGTCACGTCCGCGCGGCGCTTCGTATACTTATCGATCAGCGACTTGAGGACAGAAGGTTCGCCGCGGCCGTTGGAATAGCGGATGCGCCCGGCATACATGGCGCGTGCTGCCTCATCCAGAAGCGCCTTGTCCGGGGAAACGTCCGGTTCGCCGATCGTCAGCTCGATGATGTCGGCTCCAGCGGCCTTCATCCGGCGAGCCTCCACATGAACTGCCCATCTGCCGGAACCGAGATCGGCGAGGCGGTCTGTGATGGAGGCATAGCGCATTGTCTGGTCTTTCCTTGTTTTAGCTGTCAGGACAGTTCGCCCGGCTCGAGCCTGAGCAATGCTTCCACGGAGGCGATGGCCGTCTCGGCGATCTCCTGATCCTTGAACATGTCGGGAGCAAGGGTTCCTTCCAGCCAGAGGCCGTCGATCAAGCCGTTCAGCGCGATCGCATATGTCCGGCACTGCGTCTTGCTCACGATGCGGTCGCGCCCGGCAAAGAAAGCGGCAAGCAGTATTTCCAACTCCGCCAGAAATGCCAGATAGCTCTCGCGATGGATTGCGGCGAAGGCTGGATCCAGCGGAATGTGGCTGATGAAGGCCGCCCATAGCGACAACGTCCGGCTGTCCGTCACCGGCGGCGTGACGTTCGCCACGATGAAGCGCCGGAGGCGTTCCCTGGGGTCGGTCCCTTCGGACGCGGCCTTCGTCGTCTGGGTGATGCCGTTCATCAGTTGCCGATAGGCAGCCTGCAGCATCTGGTCCTTGCTCGTGAAGTAGTGGCGGATCAGTCCTCCCGTGACGCCTGCCCGCGCGGCGATCTGGCGGACCGTCGCTCCCTGGATGCCGACCTCGGCAATGCAATCCAGTGTCGCCGCGATGAGGTCGTCGCGCCGTTCCGCTTCGCTGGCTCTGTGATAGGATCTACGCATCTTCTGCCGGGAATCGATCTGCCTTCTGCCGTCCTTGTTATACGTGTGGATAATAACTGGCAAGGCCGGACTGGGAGCTTGAAGCCTGTGCGCGACCGGATCAGGCCGAGGAGACTCCCTACCGCCG
>DASUPM010000331.1:0-7856 GCA_036281095.1 Pseudorhizobium sp. | reverse complement strand
TGCTCGACGAGCAGCGGTCGATCGACTTCTACGGCAAGGCCTTCGGTCTTTCGGTCGCCGAGCGCATCCCGTTCGACGGGTTCACGCTGATCTATCTGTCCAATGCGGAAGGGGATTTCGAGCTCGAGCTGACGGTGAATGCGGGACGCGACCAACCCTACAGCCTGGGTGATGGCTACGGTCACCTGGCGGTCTCGGTCAAGGACGTCGAGGCGGAGCACAAACGGTTCATCGATCTCGGCTTGACGGTCGGCAAGCTCGTCGATATGCCGCGAGAGGGAAAACCCTTCGCCCGCTTCTTCTTCGCGACCGATCCGGACGGATACAAGATCGAGGTGCTGCAGCGCGGCGGCAGGTTCAGATAGAGGCGGCCATGGTCGAAGGGGTCAAGCTGGAGGAGAGCTGGAGGCAGGCCTTGGCGCCCGAGTTCGGCAATCCGTACATGAGCGAGCTGCGCCGTTTCCTGGTGAGCGAGAAGGAGGCGGGCAAGCGGATATTCCCGAAGGGAGCGGAGTATTTTCGCGCGCTCGATCTGACGCCGCTCGATCGGGTCAAGGTGGTGATCCTCGGGCAGGATCCCTATCACGGCTTTGGCCAGGCGCACGGGCTCTGCTTTTCCGTGCAGCCCGGCGTGCGCATCCCGCCGTCGCTCGTCAACATCTACAAGGAACTGCAGGCGGATCTCGGCGTCCCCCCGGCCGGCCACGGCTTTCTCGAACATTGGGCAAAGCAGGGCGTGCTTTTGCTCAACAGCGTCCTGACCGTCGAGGAGGCGCGGGCCGCATCGCATCAGGGCAGGGGTTGGGAGCGGTTTACCGACGCGGTGATCCGCGCGGTCAACGAGCAATGCGACGGGGTGGTCTTCATGCTCTGGGGCTCCTATGCGCAGAAGAAGGCGGCCTTCGTCGATCGGACGCGGCATCTGGTGCTGCGCGCACCGCACCCGTCGCCGCTCTCCGCGCATAACGGCTTCTTCGGCTGCCGGCATTTCTCGCAGGCGAATGACTTCCTCGTCTCGCGCGGCAGGTCGGCGATCGACTGGACCCTGCCCGAGCGTCCTTAGAGGGTGAACAGGTCTTTCTTGTCCGTATTCAAATGCTGAACGATCCGTTCGACGCATACCACTATGCATTCTTAGGCCCGATGGCCAATTATAGACCCAGAACAGGCTTCCAGGAGCCAGAAAGGGTTTGACATGCTCGACCAGATCAAGGGGCTGCATCACGTCACGTCGATGGCGGCGAGCGCCCGTACCAACAACAGGTTCTTCACCGACACGCTTGGCCTTCGCCGGGTCAAGAAGACCGTCAACTTCGATGCGCCGGACGTCTATCACCTCTATTACGGGGATGAAGTCGGCACGCCGGGATCGGTGATGACCTACTTTCCGTTTCCGCATATCGCGCGCGGCCGTCCCGGCACGGGCGAAGTGGGCACCACGCTGTTTTCCGTTCCCGAAGGCTCCTTCGCCTTCTGGCAGGATCGGTTGACGAAGGCCGGTGCCGAAGGGTTGAAGACGGAGAGCGCGTTCGGCGAGAACCGGCTGCATTTCTCCGGGCCGGACGGTGACGGCTTTGCCCTCGTCGAGGTCAAGGACGATCCGCGTGCACCCTGGACCGGCAACGGCGTCGGCGAAGACCATGCGATCCGTGGCTTTCATTCCGCCTCGCTCCGGCTGCGGGACGAAGGTGCCACGACCGAGCTGCTAAAGTTCATGGGCTACGAGCAGATCGACACCAAGGATGGCGTGCTGCGCCTGGGCGTGCCCGGCGGAAACGGTGCCGACATCATCGACATCGAGACCTTGCCGAACATCAGCGACGCACGGCTCGGGGCCGGCTCGGTCCACCACATCGCCTTCGCCGTCGAAAACCGCGAAAAGCAGCTCGAGGTCCGCAAGGCGCTGATGGATACGGGCTACAACGTGACGCCGGTGATCGACCGAGACTATTTCTGGGCGATCTACTTCCGTACCCCGGGCGGAGTTCTATTCGAGATTGCCACGAACGAGCCCGGCTTCGACCGCGACGAGGACACGGCGCATCTCGGGGAGGCGCTGAAGCTGCCGGCGCAGCACGCGCATCTGAGATCGGCGCTCGAAGACCATCTCGAACCGCTGGAAGACTGAAGGCGTTAGCAGCCTTCAAAGGAGTTTGTCATGAGTCACGACAGTTACACCCATCGAGCCAGGCCCGGAGAACCGGGAGCGCCGATCCTGTTCATGTTCCACGGCACCGGCGGCGACGAGAACCAGTTCTTCGATTTCGGCGGCTGTCTTCTGCCCAACGCGACGGTGATTTCCCCGCGCGGCGACATTTCGGAGCATGGCGCGGCGCGCTTCTTCCGGCGCAAGGCGGAAGGCGTCTACGATTGCGAGGACCTGGCCCGCGCGACGAACCGCATGAGCGAATTCGTTGCCGCCAATCGGGAGCACTACAAGGCCGGGACGGTGATCGGTCTCGGCTTCTCGAACGGCGCGAACATCCTGGCGAACATTCTCATCGAGAAGCCGGGTCTCTTCGAAGCAGCGGTGCTCATGCATCCGCTCATCCCGTTCGAGCCCAAGGAGCGCACGGATGGGGCGAAGAGCAGGGTTCTCATCACGGCGGGCGAGCGCGATCCGATCGCCCCCGTGGAACTGACCGACCAACTGGCCGACTATTTCCGACGCCAGGGCGACGAGGTCGAGCTTGAATGGCATGCGGGAGGTCACGAGCTTCGCCCCAACGAGATCGAGGTGGCGAAGCGCTTCCTCGCCCGGTACCGGGGCTAGGCGCCGACACAGCTTGCGAGGGCGGCGGGCTTGCCTGATAGTGAGCCCGTCTCTCGCAGGCGGAGCGGTCATGAGCAATCACCTCAAATTCTTCATCGACGGCAGATGGATGGAGCCCGCCATTCCGGTCGCGCTCGATGTCGTCGATCCGGCGACCGAAGAGCCGTTCGCCCAGATCGCCCTGGGGTCGGCGGAGGATGTCGATCGCGCCGTTGCCGCCGCCAAGGCGGCCTTTCCCGCCTATTCCATCTGGCCCAAGGAAGAGCGGCTGACGCTCCTGCGCCGCATCCTTGTCGAATACGAGAAGCGCTCCGGTGAACTCGCCGACGCCGTGAGCCGCGAAATGGGTGCGCCCATCGCCTTTGCCCGCGACAGTCAGGTCGCCGCAGGGCAGGCGCATCTCATCGCCACCATAGAGGCGCTCGAGGCCTTCGAATTTTCCGAGCTCCGCGGCACGACCATGGTGGTGAGGGAAGCGATCGGCGTCTGCGCCCTCATCACGCCATGGAACTGGCCGCTCAACCAGATCGTCTGCAAGGTTGCGCCGGCTATTGCCGCCGGTTGCACCATGGTGCTGAAACCATCGGAAATCGCACCGATCAGCGGCATTGTCTTCGCTGAAATCATGGAAGCGGCCGGTGCGCCTGCTGGTGTCTTCAATCTGGTGAACGGGACCGGGCCGGACGTGGGACAGGTGATGGCCGGACACCCGCACGTGGACATGGTGTCGTTTACCGGATCCACCCGGGCCGGCGTCATCGTCGCCAGGACGGCCGCCGACACCGTGAAGCGCGTGGCGCAGGAACTCGGCGGCAAGAGCGCGAACATCATCCTGCCCGATGCGGATTTCCAACAGGCGGTGTCGGAAGGCGTCGTCTCCTGCTTCGGCAATTCCGGCCAATCCTGCGATGCACCGACGCGGATGCTGGTGCCTGTCGCCCGGCATGACGAGGCACTGGAGATTGCCAGGACGGCGGCGGAACGGCTGAGGGTGGGAAATCCGCAGTCCGCCGAAACCGATCTGGGCCCCGTGGTGAGCCAGCAGCAGTTCGACAAGATCCAGCGGCTCATCGAGGCGGGCATCAAGGAAGGCGCAACGCTCGTGACCGGCGGGCCGGGGCGCCCGGACGGGCTCAATCGCGGCTACTACGTCCGGCCTACCGTCTTCGGCAACGTGTCGAACGGGATGACGATCGCGCGCGAGGAAATATTCGGCCCCGTTCTCTCGATCCTTCCCTATCAGGACGAGGAGCAGGCGATCGCCATCGCCAACGACACCGTCTACGGTCTTGCCGCCTATGTGCAGTCGGCAGACCTCGAGCGCGCCCGGAGGGTCGCCGCCCGGCTGCGGGCCGGTTCCGTCTACATCAACTATCCGGACTGGGACACGCGAGCACCGTTCGGCGGCTACAAGCAGTCCGGCAACGGTCGAGAATACGCCGACTGGGCGATCCACGATTTCCTGGAGATCAAGGGCATGGTCGGCTACGGCAATTGAGCTTGCCGGAGCCGGTGTGCGTCGTCCGCCGGCCGTTCAATAGCCACAGGAGCGAAGCTGGGCCTCGTAATTGGCTGCGATGCGTGCCGAACGTTGGGCGCCCTTTCGCGCAGTGGATGTGAAGGAGCCGCGTGAGTAGCCGGCATGGCCGCTATAATAGGCGAGGTAGAGGTTGTAGCTGTCGCTCAGCGGAATGCCGTTCTTCACGTGGCTGCGGTTGTGGTACCAGCCGACGAACTGAATGGCGTCGCCGAAATCGCTGCGGCGGGCGGACCAGCGGCCCGTGGCCCTCTGGTATTCCAGCCAGGTGCCGTCGAGGGCCTGTGCATAGCCATAGGCGGTCGATTGCCGCTTCCACGGAATGAAGCCGAGCAGCTTGGTGCGGGGCGGGCGGGCATGCGCCCGGAAGCCGGATTCGGTGTAGATCGTCGCCATGAGTACGGGAACCGGGACGCCGTATTGCCGCTCCGCCTTCCTCGCCTCGCGCGACCAGTTGTTGAAGAGCCCATCCTTCTGCTCGAAGATGGCGCAGGCATTGGAAACCCGATCGGGGGCGGACGCGCAGGCTGAAAGCAGCAGCAGGAGCGCGATGGAGAACGCAATACGCATCGCTTGACCTCTTGTTCTGAAGAGATTCATCGCGCGTAAACTTTAACGAAAAGTTTAGAGACCGATCGGCTTCGGCCGCGGCCAGTCGAATCCGGTTTCTGTGCCATCGCGGGAAAAAAGTGGATTTCAGTAAATTTGAACCTTTCTGCTTAAGCGGCCGGAAAAGGTATCTGCGTATTGTGAGGCCATAAACGGCATGAGGCCGGCGAACCGGGATGAACCCGGGCAGACAAGAGGCGGCGAAAAACGCTGTCCGACGAAACAGGGTGTCGAACATGTCGAAGAAAATGATTGCCGCTGCGGCATTTCTCGCCGCTCTTGCCTGTGGACATGCGGTACAGGCGGCTGGTCCGGCCGGTTTTGCGCGCAGTTTCGTCGCGTCTCCCGCGCACGAACTCAGCGTCGCGGATGCACGCTCCACACCCCGTGCCGAGCCCGTTGCCGCCCCGTCGCTGACGCCGGCAAAGGCGCTGGAACTGATGCGGGTCAACAGCGCGGTCAACAGTGCGGTCGCAAGCCTCGACGGCTATCTCGACGGATTTGCTTCGGATCTCGCCATTGCCGGCGACCGCGGCCCGTGCGTCGACTGTGCCGAACTGAAGCGGGAGCGCCTGGTAGCCCTCGGCTGGCGGAAGCAGACGATGCGCATCGCCTATGCGCTTTCGGAGACAGGGCGCATTCAGCGGGTGCTGGTGGTGACCACCGACCGCGGCGACATCGTGCTTGGCGAGGCCCTGAGAAGGGTGCGCGGTTCCCATGGACAGCCGACGCGTCCCGCGGACGGCGTTGCAAAGATGGACGCCAGAGCGTCTGCCGCCTTCTACGACATTTGAGCCTGCCGCAATAATCGATCTGGAAACCCGTCGTTCAATCAGGCGGGTTTTCCGCGTTCCGCGATGGCGATGCCGCCCAGCGCCAGAATCAGAGCGGCGACGTGGAAGGGCTGCAGATCCTCACCCACGATCGCGACGGAGAACAGCGTTCCGAATACGGGAATGAGGTTGATGAACAGGCTGGCGCGGTTCGGGCCGATCCCCTCGACACCCTTGATGTAGAGAACCTGCGCCAGAAGGGAGGCGAACACTGCCGTGTAGAGGGCGATCGTCCAGCCCTGCGCATCCGGCCAGATCGCCTCGTTGCGGGCTTCTTCCCATATGGCAAGAGGAATGGTCGTCAGAAGGGCGAAGAGGGCCGGGATCGCCATCAGCGTGCGCCAGTCGACATTCGGCTTCCAGCGCAGGGAGACGGTGTAGATGGCATAGGCCACGACGGCGATCAGCATCAATGCATCGCCAAAGTTGACCGTGAGTTCCAGGAGCGAGGCGAGATCGCCATGGGCGGCAGTCAGCGCCACGCCGATCAGGGTGAGGGAAAAGCCGAGGATCTGTGCGAGGGAAACCCTGGTCCTGAAGAGGATGAAGTTGATCATGAAGATGAGCATCGGGATGCCGGCCTGCTCGATCGCGACGTTGATCGCCGTGGTGTGCTTCAACGCCGTGTAGAGTACGGCATTGAAGGTGGTATAGCCGATGACGCCGTAGAAAATGAGGATCGGCAGGCGCTTGCGGGCCACCGGCCAGTCCCTGAGCAGTTGCGGAACGGAGATTGCGAAGATGATCGCGACGGCGAAGGCCCAGCGCCAGAGCGTCAGCATCATCGGGCTGATATGGCCGACCGCCAGCTTGCCGGCGACCGCATTCCCGCCCCAGCACAATGTCGCTATCACGAGACACAGATAGGCCTTCTTGTGCAAGGAAAAACTCCGTCGGCATGCGGAAGCGGGGCGATCAACGAAAGCGCTGATAGACCTTGCATTCCTGCCGTGTCACGCAAAAACCGCTTTTATTGCGACAAACGGTTCGCTTTCCTCGCATCTTGCCATTATAGATGCGCCGGTTTGAGTAGGCGCAAGAGCTTGCGCGGAAACAGGAAAGCGAAGAAATGACGAACGTCGTGGTGGTCGGCTCCCAATGGGGCGACGAGGGCAAGGGCAAGATTGTTGATTGGCTTTCCGAGCGTGCCGACATCGTCGTGCGCTTTCAGGGCGGACACAATGCTGGTCATACGCTCGTCATCGACGGTGTCAGCTACAAGCTGTCGCTGCTTCCCTCCGGCGTCGTGCGCCCCGGCAAGATGGCGGTCATCGGCAACGGGGTGGTGGTGGACCCGCATGCGCTGATCGCGGAAATCGACAAGCTGGCGGGGCAGGGAGTCAAGGTCTCTCCCGAGAACCTGCGCATTGCCGACAATGCGACGCTCATCCTGTCGCTCCATCGCGAGCTCGACGGGATGCGCGAGGATGCCGCCTCCAACAGCGGCACGAAGATCGGCACGACCCGCCGCGGCATCGGCCCGGCCTATGAGGACAAGGTCGGGCGCCGGGCGATTCGCGTCATGGATCTGGCCGATCTCGATACGCTGGGCGGCAAGGTCGATCGCATTCTGACGCACCACAATGCCGTTCGCCGCGGCCTTGGCGCTCCCGAGGTCTCCTACGAGGCGATCATGGAGGAACTGACCTCCGTCGCCGAACGCATCCTGCCGTTCCGGGAAACCGTCTGGCTACTGCTCGACAAGGAGCGCCGCCGCGGCGCCCGCATCCTGTTCGAGGGCGCGCAGGGCTCGCTCCTCGATATCGACCACGGCACCTATCCCTTCGTCACCTCGTCCAACACGGTCGCCGGGCAGGCGGCCGCGGGCTCGGGCATGGGACCAGGCGCACTGGGCTATATCCTGGGAATTACCAAGGCCTATACCACACGCGTCGGCGAAGGTCCCTTCCCGACGGAACTGAACGACGAGATCGGGCAGTTCCTCGGCGAGAAGGGACATGAGTTCGGAACCGTCACCGGCCGCAAGCGCCGCTGCGGCTGGTTCGATGCGGTGCTGGTGCGGCAAAGCTGCGCGATTTCCGGGGTGACCGGCATCGCGCTGACCAAGCTCGACGTGCTCGACGGCTTCGAAAAGGTGCGGATC
>DASUPM010000330.1:0-10977 GCA_036281095.1 Pseudorhizobium sp. | reverse complement strand
GGACGCGTCCTGACCCGGGACCAGCTCATGGACCTGACGCGCGGACGCCAGATGGAGGCCTTCGACCGGGCCGTGGATGCCCAGATCGTGCGCCTGCGGCGCAAGATCGAAGCCGACCCCAAACATCCGCAGCTGGTCAAGTCGGTCCGCGGCGTCGGCTACGTCTTCACGGCTACCGTATCCCGGACCTAGGGGGCGTTTCCAACAGCTGGCGCGTCCTCATCGGCCAATAGTCGAGCGTCCTCCGGAAGGCGCCGTCGCCGCGCTCGTAAAGCTCGAACACGCCGTCTTTCCGGTACAGTCCGTCCCCTCGCTCATCACCGCAGCCGCGCCGGCTGCAATTCAGCTTCATCACGGATCCCTGACGTGGGCCAGGTGCCGACACCCAAACCAACGTACAGGACGCCCTCCCTGGGGGGCGGCCGTGCTCTCCCTCACTCGGCGGCGCTCCACGGATATGTCTCCGGCCTCACCTAGCAAGCGAACCAACCGTCTTGGCACATGGAAGCCGGTCCACAAAGAAGAAGACTGACTAATACTGCGTGAAAGAATGACGACTCCACAACCGGGAAAATTCCGGGCATGCTTCTGCTCATGGGTAAGGTTTTACGGTGGGTTCTTGGCGCGATCGCGAGCGCCATCTTTATCGGTGCTGCGTCAGCAATGTTGGCGGAACCGTTCTGGCAGCATCTATTTGCTAAGCTTGGCATCGACTCCTCCCGTTGGGTGGAACCGATAACCCAGATCTTCTTTACATCTTGGTTTCGACTGTTGTGCGCAGGGGTATTTGGCTCTGCAATAGGGGCGTGGGTTCACTGGGCGGCGGTACTTTACGATAGGCGGAAGCCGAAACGAGAGGCCGATCTGTGCGACTTTCTTCTTGTTCGGATAGAATCAGTTATCTCGAAATTAGAGAGGGCATCATTCTCGCCGAACCCACTCGATGGAGGGTCGATTGCTCCAGTTACCGTCGTGCCTGAAATTTTGTCAGCAAATAACGTATTGGCGGCCAATGGCTTTGCAATCCTCGAAATCCCGACAGAGTTACGTCAGATGTATTTAGCGCAAAACGCTTTATATTTTCACAGCATACGCCCGTTTGTTGCCAGTTACCAATTATCCGCGGCAAGGTCGACAGCGAAGACATGCAGCGAAGCTGCTACAGAACGATTGCTTGAACTGCGATCGCGGCAAGGCACTGGAGCAAAAGCGCAGCCGTGAACTGGCTCTTTGAGAGCTTATTCCTATCGACACGGTTGCGGAACGCTACCCCGCCTCTCCAAGCCGCACGCTCGGGACAAACAACAGCCGGAGATAATTTTGTCGCAATCGGCATCTAGGTTGCGGCTTTGGAGGAAGCCATGACGAACGACCTCACGATTTCCGAAGCGGTTGCCGATCCCCTTATAGGATTGATGGTCAAGGCCGACGGCCTGGACCCCGATGCATTTGCCGAATTGCTGGGACGGGCAGCCCGCGAACAGATCCAGCAGAAGATGTCGCAGCTACGGGAAGAGCAGGCGACGGATTTCTATGCTCGCCTGTCGGCGGCCCAGACCGCGGAACAGGGCTGCAGCCATTGCTGACCGCCCGGAAAAGCCTGTCTATGCCGTCGCCCTGACGCCCGAGCCTGCCTGCCCGGCAAGGGTCATCAGTTCGTCCGCTGTCTGAGGCTTGCCGAAATAATATCCCTGGCCCTGCTGGCAGCCGAATTCCGCCAGCATCCGCCATTCCGCCTCCTCCTCTATTCCTTCGCACACGACCGTCATTCCCAGTCCCTCCGCGAGCGACGTCACGGAACGGACGATGGCCTGGCTTTCCGGCCTCACGACGATCCCTCGGACGAAGCACTGATCGACCTTGATCTTGTCGAACGGGAACCTGGCGATATAGCTCAGGGACGAATAGCCGGTGCCGAAATCGTCGAGCGCCGTCCCCACGCCCATCGATTTCAGATCGTGAAGCGCCGCCAGAAGCCGGGTCGGGTCCAGAAGGAAGGTCGATTCCGTCACCTCGACGTGAAGCCGGTGCGGGTCGAGGCCGGAAACCGCCAGTGCGTGGCGCACATCCGCGCAGAGATCGCCTTTGGCGAATTGAAGCGCCGAAACATTGACCGCCACCGACAGCTCCGTCGGCCAGGCGGACGCTGCCGAGCAGGCTTCGGCGAGAACCCACCGGCCGATGTTACAGATGAAGCCGTTGGATTCCGCCACTTCGATGAAATCCGACGGCGACACCAGGCCCATCTCCGGATGCCTCCAGCGAATGAGCGCTTCCGCTCCCACGAGCTTTCCGGTCTCCAGATCGACCTGCGGCTGGTAGAGAAGGAAAAACTGCTCCTCCCGCAGGGCGCGGCGCATATCGTGCTCGATACGCATCTTGCGGGCCTGCTCGAGGGCGGCCGCGGGCTCGTATATGCTCCACCCCGACCCGCCGATCTTCTTTGCCTCGTCCAATGCCAGCTCGGCACCGTCGATGGCAGCGGCCGGATCGACACCCGCAACAAGACAGGCACCCATCCTCACATCGACATGGATTTTCGCGCCGCGTGCATCAAGGCTCTTTTCAAAGAGCGCAAGAACGGCGACGGGCAGGCCATCAAGTCCCTCTTCAGGATCCAGCGCAACCGCAAGACAGAAGACGTCGCTGCCCAGTCTCGCCACGAACGCATGCGCCGGCTCGATCGAGATCTTGCGGCATCCGGCCATCAGACGCTTCGCCACGGCGCGCAGCAGTTGATCGCCGGTCCCGCGGCCGAAGGTTGCGTTGACCGTGGCAAAGCGATGGAGATCGAGGGCGACCACCGCCATCGTCCTTCCCTCGCGAACGCTTTGTGCCAGCCGGGTAGCAATTTCCCGACGGTTGAGCACGCCGGTCAGGTCGTCCAGTTGAGACAGCCGCCGCAGCTTGGCCTCGTAAGTCTTGCGGGCCGTCACGTTGCGGACGGTGATGCAGGCGACGAAGAATTTACGGAACTCGCTCTCGGCTGTTACGTCCTCCAGCCGGGACATCGTCAGGGTGGCTTCCAGGTGAAGTGGTTCACCATCGGGCGAGATCGTGAACTCATCCTGCACCGTGGGAAGGGGCTTCCCGTCTTCCGCAGATGCATGGTGAAGGCGAGCGAACGCTTCCGCCAGTTGCGCGGGGGCGGCGATACGGAAATCCTCTCCTCGCCTGAGTTCGTGCGATGCGCCAAACAGTCTGGCCGCCGCCCTGCTGTGATCCAGTATCAGGCCCTCTTCGCTGACGATGATCACTGCGTCGGCACTGTCGTTGACGACGCGTTTGAGGATGCGGCGCGTGTTGCGTCTTTCGGCGCTGGCGATCTCCAGCAGCCAGACGCCGAAGCCGATCTTTTGAAGAAGCAGGATCGCGAAGCCGGCCATCAGCATCAGGTGGAACGTCGCGGACGGCAGTTGCAGCGACCATTCCTTCTGAAGAGCATATCCGGCCCCTTCGATGGCGAGGGCGAGAGCCAGTATGGCGGGAATGGTGACAGCCAGCCTCCAGCGGCGCAGGGCGCCGGCGCCGACGACGAACGCCAGCGCGATCAGTAGCCCGCCCGGCCAGGCCGGGATCGTCCAGGGCAGCCGGTTCTGGAGCAGGGTTTCCGCCGCCAGGATGTGGAGCATGGGCCCGCTGAGTATGCCGTAGACAGGCACCGGAAACAGGTCCTTCAGCTCCGTCGCATAGGCGCCGACCACGATCGACCGGCCGGCCAAAAGATCGGCATCCACCTCGCCTCGCAGCAGATCCGCGACGGAGAACGCCGCGACAGTCTCGGGTCTGATGGAGTAGTCGATCCCGAGTTCTGAAATCTCCGGATCAGCTACTCCCGAAAGAAGCACCGAGGCGGACGGCAGCAACTGTCCATCCAGCGTCAAACCCGCGTCAAAGGCACGAAAGCTGCCATCGCCATCCAGCCTTACGTTGGCAGCCGCCAGCCAGGCATTTTCTCCAAGAAGCGGGATGGGACGGGTCACCTCGACCGAGTCGGCGCCTCTGATATTCTGATGCTGTTCGAAGACCGGAAGGATCACGCCGCCGCCGGCACGGGCCAGGGCGGCAGCAAGCTTCTCATCCTCGGCCGGAGTCGACGGCGTGCTGAAATCGATATCGAGGAATATGTCGGCCGCTCCGGCTGCCACAAGCGCGTCGACCACCGCAGCGTGCACGGAACGAGGCCAGGGCCAGGTGCCGACGTGATCAAGGCTCTCCTTGTCGATGGCAAGGAAGACAAACCGGTCGCTGGCTCTACGTGAAGCGGATTCCGCCCGCAGATCGAAGAGCTTGTGGTCAAGCTGGCCTACCAGCGCCGTTGCCGGCAGGACGAGCGGCATCAACAGAAGAAGCGCGCCTCCCAAGAGCCGCGCAACGCCTCCCTGTGCGAGATCCCTGATTGCTTTTGTTGGGGCCGGTCGCATCAGAAGTCTTTCAATCCTTAACGGCGCCTGTCTCCCTTGCCGTTGCCATTGCCGCCACCGTTTCCGTTCCCGTTCCCGTTGCCACCACCGTTGCCGCCGCCGTTGCCGTTACCGTTGCCGCCGCCGTTGCCGTTGCCGTTGCCGCCACCGTTGCCATTGCCGCCGCCGTTCCCGTTCCCGCCGCCATTGCCGTTCCCGTTGCCGTTGCCGCCACCGGTTCCACCGCCGTTGCCGCCGCCGTTGCCATTCCCGTTGCCGTTGCCGTTCCCGCCGCCGTTGTCATTTCCAGCACCGTTACCTTGAGAAGCCCCATCCGCGTTACCGGCACCGGCCGGATCGCTCACCTCCGCACCTATTGGCGCCTGTTTTCCAACCGCCGGAACCGATGCCGCACTGGGGGCAACCGAGTCCACCGAAGGCGCCTCGACCCTGCCTGCAACCGACATCTGCTGGGCCTCGTTTACCGACGCTCGCTGCCCCGGCCCGACATTCGTCTGCTGTCCTCCAGTGAACGACGTCACCTGCACGAGACCCTCTTCGACCGAAACGGTCGCATTGGTGGAAGTGACGGAGACCTCGAAGGTGGTTCCCTTCACCACGGCCGCCAGGAAGGGCGTGTGGACATAGGTATGCGGGCGGGAGCGCTTCTCGATGTCGAGAGCGAGCTTGCCTTTCTGCTGAACCACCTCGGTCTTGCGGGTGAAGAAGCCGCTGGTAATGATGGACGCGAGTGTTCCCGGCTGAACGGATATGGTTTCGACACCGCGGGTGAGAACGGCGCGACCGCGTGGTCCTGTCGAGATCCACGCCTTGTTGGGGAGCGTCGATCCCGGCTCGACCGGCTGCCAATTCACCTTGTCGACGGTGTATTGCACCTGCTTCGTCGCCCTCTCGACGTGCCATTCCTCAGCCATCGCTGCGAAGGGGGAGGAACAGATAAGCGCTGCCGCGAGGATGATGTGACGCAGGTTGAACATGAAGGCCCCCAATCTTTCCTTCAGCACAACACCAGCTAATTAAGAATCCCTTCAAGTAGACCGAAAACTTTGATTCACCCGGGAATTTTGCCTCTCCAGCTAGAATGCCGCCGAAGCCAGCCGCTGCCGGATAGCCGGCAGATCGCCGCCCTTTCGTTCGACGAGCGCCTGCTCCCATGCCAGCGCCGTCTTCACGATGACGTTCAGGTCGTCGTGGCGCGGGGTCCAGCCGAGGATTTCGCGGGCACGTGTCGAGTTTGCGACGACGCTCGCCGCATCGCCCGGCCGTCGTGAGCGATAGTTCACGGCGAACTCCTCCCCGCTCAACCGCTTGACGGCTTCCAGAACTTCCAGCACCGAATAGCCCCGGCCATAGCCGCAATTGGCGATCAGCGCATCGCCTCCGCTCCTGAGATAACTCAGGGCCATGAGGTGGGCGCCGACGAGATCGGTGACGTGGATGTAGTCGCGCACGCCCGTGCCGTCGGATGTGGAATAATCGGTGCCGTAGACGTCGACGCCCTTGCGTTGCCCAAGGGCTGCCTCGCAGGCGATCTTCAGCAGATGCGTCGCGCCATCGGTGGACAGCCCCGTACGCCCCTGCGGATCCGCACCCGCCACATTGAAGTAGCGAAGTGCTACGAACCGGAAATCATGTGCGGCAGCGGCGTCCTTCAGCATCAACTCCGACATCAGCTTCGACTGACCGTAAGGATTTTTCGGCTGCGTCGGTGCCGTCTCCAGGACGGGCGCGTCATCCGCGACGTCGCCATAGACTGCAGCCGTCGAGGAAAACACCAGATGGCGGATACCTGCCTCTACGGCTGCGGCGGCCAGCAGCCGCGTGTTGCTGGTATTGTTCTCGTAGTATTCCAGCGGGTGCGCGACGGACTGCGGCACCACGATCGAACCGGCAAAATGAAGAATGGCGTCGATCCGGTTCTCGGCGAAAATCTGTGCCAGCAGCTCGCGATTGCCGACATTGCCAAGGTAGAAGCGCGCCGCCGCGGGGACCGCCCAGCGAAATCCGGTCGAGAGCCTGTCGAGGACCACGACCTCCTCGCCGGCGTCCAGCAGCGCCCATGCCATATGACTGCCGATATATCCGGCACCGCCGGTAACGAGAACGGCCATGTCGATACTCCCTGCCCTTGTTTGGTGGCAGGAAGCGAAGCACCGATCCCCTTCATCAATACTTACCCGGAAGCCCCGGCAGAGGCTTTATTGCGCGGTAGCGCTAAGGCTTTGCCGATGATTTCATTCGTATTTTAAGCAAACCCGGAGATGTCATAGCTTCAGCACGTAATCGGCGAGCCGGGCGGCGGCCTCGCGCACCTGAGCGGGATCGCGCAGGAAGCAGGCGCGCAGGAACAATTCTCCGCCGGGCCCGAAGGCGGAGCCGGGCGCGAGCGCCACCTGCACCCTGTCGACGATGTCCAGAGCGGCGGCGCGGCTGTCCGTGATCCCGTCGATCTTGAGGAAGGCGTATAGCGCACCGTCCGGCTTCAAGGTTTCGACCCGGTTGGTGGCAATCAGGGCGTCGCACAGGATGTCGCGGGAGGTTCTGGCGCGCTCGATATTCCGTCGGACGAACTCGTCGCCCTGGTCAAGCGCCACGACGCAGCCGCGCTGCATGAACTGCGCCACCCCGGAATTCGAATACTGGATCAGGTTCTCGATCACCTGCCCCATTTCCGGCGGAGCGACCAGCCAGCCGACGCGCCAGCCCGTCATCGACCAGTTCTTGGAAAAGGAGTTGGCGAAGATCACCCGGTCCCCTTCGTCCATGACATCCATGAACGAGGCGGCACGCTGTCCGGCGCCGTAGTGGTAGAGCGCATAGATCTCGTCGGCGATGATCCACAAGCCGTGCCGCCGGGCGAGTTGCAGGATTGCCGACAGTTCCTCGCGTGAGGCAGTCCAGCCGGTCGGGTTCGACGGCGTGTTGATGAACAGCGCCCGCGTCCGCGGCGTGATCAGCGACTCGAGCTTGTCCAGGTCGAGCGACCACCCTCCGCCGACGAAGTCGAGCGGCAGCGGGACCGCCTTCGCGCCGCCGATCTCGGTAGCGGCCACGATGTTCGGCCAGGCGGGAGACAGGTAGACGAGTTCGTCGCCCGGACTGGTGAGCGCCTGGACCGCAAGCGTGATGGCATGCATGCCGGAGCCGGTGACGTAGAAGTGTTCGCCGGACAACGCGTGGCCGAAATGCCGGTTGTAGTAGCGGGAGAGAGCGTCGCGCAGCTCCGGGATCCCGCGTTGCCAGGTATAGAAGGTCTCTCCGCCGAGAAGCGCCTCGCTTGCCGCCTGATTGACGAAGTCAGGGGACGGCAGATCCCCTTCTCCCGCCCAAAGCGGAATGAGCCCCTCACGGCCACGGGCATAGGTAATGACCTCGACGATCCCGCTTTCGGGGGCGTGAAGGGCACGAGGGCTGAGGTTGCTCACAATCGACATTCAGGTCACTCTCCGGCTGCAGCCCCTCATAGCCTACCGGCGCCGGAGAATCCCATGACATTCATTGAGGTTCGGATCGATTGTAGTGATGCGACGAACTATCGCGTCTTCAGGAGATCCCGGATCTCGGTGAGCAGCAGAATGTCGGCCGGCGGCGGTGCCGGAGCCTCATCCACGGGTTTCTTGGCCTCCGCCGCCCGCATCCTGTTCACCGCCTTGACCATCAGGAAGATGATCCAGGCGAGGATGAGGAAGTTGATGAAGACGGTGATGAAGCTGCCATAGGCGAGAACGGCGCCCTGCTCACGGGCTGCCTCGAGCGTCGGCGCGGTCACGCCTCCGGCCAACGGGAGAAAGTAGTTCGAGAAGTCGAAGCCGCCGCCGGTGATCGCTCCGACGACCGGCATCACGATGTCGTTGACGAGCGAATTGACGATTCCGGTAAAGGCTCCGCCGATGATGATACCGACAGCCAAGTCGATGACGTTGCCCTTGGCGATAAACGATCTGAATTCTGAAATCACTGGCATGCTGCGTCCCCTTCTCCGTAAAATCTCCGACGAAGCAATAACATAACGCAGGGTGGCTGGCCGGAAAGCCCGACCTTTTCCCTTGACGGCGCAACTCTACGCCAAATGCGGCTCGATTTTCAATCCGGCGCCGTTGCCTCACATCCGCACTGGTGCAGGCGGGGCAGCACCAGAGGCGGCTGGCTGACGCATAACCGGCATCCGTTCATCTGGCAGTCATGCGGCTTTCATTAGGAAGGGTGAGCGTCCGTAATGCGATGCGGAACACTCCGGCTTCCTGCTGCGTTTGAGGCGCGTACCTTCCTGGCCCGCAGAGGCCTTACCGACCGGGCGACCCAAGCGCATCGGACCGGCAGAACGGAGACCTCGACCGATGAAGCGGTTCGATATCATTGATGGTATGCGAGGCTATTTCCTCGTCTTCATGCTGATCAACCACCTGATCTTCGCTGGCGGCTACTGGCTGGTGAAGGTGAACCACAACCAGCTCGCATTCGTGGAAGACGCCCAGGGGTTCGTGTTCCTGTCCGGCCTTCTTATCGGCATGGTCTATGCCCGCAAGATGGTTAAGAACGGCTATGCCGCGGGGCGGCAGGCGATCTATTCGCGCGCCTTCGAACTCTACCGTTATGCGATGGGCATCGTGCTCGCGATCCTCGTCGCCCAGATGTTCCTGCCGCAGGCCTATACCGTCTGGTACAACTGGCTGGGCTACACGACTTTCGACGATCCGCTGCGGCTTGCGGCGATCGCGACCTTCCTGTTCCAGCCGACCTTCATGGACATCCTGCCGCAGTACATCGTCTACATGCTGTTCGCCCCGATGCTCGTGAAGCTCGTGCTGGAGGACAAGTGGGCCTATGTGCTTGCCGGTTCGCTGGTCGTCTGGATGGCGGGGCAGCTCGGCCTCCAGCGCATCGTCACGGAACCGCTGAACCAGCTCGTCATGGGGCCGGACGACCAGGGCATCCGCGTCAGCTTCAACCTTCTCGGCTGGCAGATCGTGTTCTATTCCGGTCTCGTGCTCGGAGCCATGACGTCCTCCGGCAAGATCGACTGGGGCCGCATCCTGACGCCGGAAAACACCTTCATTCCGAAGATGGCCCTGATCGTCACGCTGTTCTTCCTGCCCCTCAGGCTGATGACCGCCAACGGCCTCATGCCGGAATTCATGCTCGGCAAGTTCGCCTCGATGGAAATCCGCGCCGATTTCGGTCCGGTCTACCTTCTGAACTTCATTGCCGTGGCAACGCTCGTCACCTGGCTGCTGGTGGCAGGCCCGAAGCATCCGTCGAGCTTCGTGCGGAGCGCCGCGGGCGTGCTGACCTGGATCTTCTCCCTGAAGTTCCTCCAGTTGCTCGGCCGCCACTCGCTCTATGTCTACGTCTGGCACGTGGCCCTGGTCTACGCCGTCTATTACTTCGACGGGCGCACGCCGGAACTCAGCCAGTTCACGAAGACGGCCATCGCCTTCGTCGGCGTCGCCCTGCTGGCCCTCCCCGCCATATGGCGGGAGCGCGAGAAGTTCTTCGGCACCGCGTCCGGGCCGGCTATCCCCGTAAAGCAGCAGACCAAGACGGCCCGCTGAGCCCAATCTAAGAAGGGCGGTGACCAAGGTCACCGCCCTTCGCATTCAGCCACTTTCGGCTAGAAGCCCAAGTCCCCGCTTACGTCACGGCTCCGATCTGCCACGGCACGAACTCGTTGTCGCCGTAGTCGTAGATCTCGCTCAGCGTCTTTTTCCCTGACGCGACGGCGATGATATCCTCGAATATCCGTGTCCCCGACTGCTCGATCGTCTCCTCGCCGGTGACGATGCCGCCGCAGTTGATGTCCATGTCCTCCTTCATGTGCTCGTACATTTCGGAGTTGGTGGCGATCTTGATGCAGGGCGAGGGCTTGAAGCCCGACACGGAGCCGCGCCCGGTGGTGAAGCAGATGACATTGCAGCCCCCCGCCACCTGGCCGGTAACCGCGACGGGATCGTAACCGGGCGTATCCATGAAGACGAAGCCCGGCTCCGTTACCGTCTCGGCGAATTCGTAGACCGCCTTGAGCGGCATCGAGCCACCCTTCGCCACCGCGCCGAGGGATTTCTCCAGGATCGTCGTCAGCCCGCCGAGCTTGTTGCCGTGCGACGGGTTGTTGTTCAACTCGTCGCCGTTGCGGGCGGTATAGTCGCGCCACCAGTCGATCCGCTGCAGAAGCTTCCGCGCCACCTCCGGCGTTACCGCACGGCGGGTCAGAAGATGTTCCGCACCGTAGATTTCCGGCGTCTCCGAGAGGACGGTCGTGCCGCCGTTCCTGACGATGAGGTCCGAGGCATAGCCGAGCGCCGGATTGGCCGAAATGCCTGAATAGCCGTCCGATCCGCCGCATTCCAAGGCGACCTTCAGCTTCGAGAGCGGCTGCGGCGTGCGCTTTGCAGCATTCACGCCCGGCAGCATGTCCTTGATGATCTCGATCGCCGCATCGATGGTCTTCTTCGTGCCGCCGTGCTGCTGGATCGTCATCGTCCGCAACCGGTCGCCCTCCTCCATCCGGTAGTGCTCGAGGATCGGGCCGATCTGGTTCGTTTCGCAACCGAGG
>DASUPM010000329.1:0-2967 GCA_036281095.1 Pseudorhizobium sp. | reverse complement strand
TGATGAGCGCAGCGGCACCGTCGTTGACGCCGGAGGCGTTGCCGGCGGTGACCGTTCCTCCTTCGATCTTGTTGATCGGCTTCAACTTCCCGAGCGCCTCCATCGACGTTGCGCGGGGATGCTCGTCCCGATCGACGATCATCGGATCGCCCTTGCGCTGCGGCACCTCGACAGGCGTGATTTCCTTCGCAAGACGACCGCTGGCCTGCGCTTCGGCCGCCTTGGCCTGACTGCGAACCGCGAAAGCGTCCTGATCCTCGCGCGAGATCTTGAAATCGATGGCGACATTGTCGCCCGTCTCGGGCATGGAATCGACGCCATATTGCTTCTTCATCAGCGGGTTCACGAAGCGCCAGCCGATCGTGGTGTCGTAGATCTCCGCGCTCCGCGAGAAGGCAGTGTCCGCCTTCGGCATGACGAAGGGCGCCCGGCTCATGCTTTCGACCCCGCCGGCGATCATCAGGTCGGCTTCTCCCGCCTTGATGGCACGCGCGGCCGTGATCACCGCATCCATGCCCGACCCGCACAACCGGTTGATGGTGGTACCGGTGACGGAAACCGGCAGACCTGCGAGCAGCAGCGACATCCGGGCGACATTCCGGTTGTCCTCGCCCGCCTGGTTGGCGCAGCCATAGATCACGTCGTCGACCGCTTCCCAATCGACGGCGGCATTTCGCTTCATCAGCGCCTTCAGCGGCACCGCTCCAAGATCGTCCGCCCGGATGGAGGAAAGGGAGCCTCCGAAACGTCCGATCGGAGTACGGATATAGTCGCAGATATAAGCCTCGGTCATTCTATCGTCCTTTAGATTGCGGGAACCACAAGGTCCGCCACCGGACCGTCAGTCTGCAGCGGTGCTCCGGTCATCGCCTGCAACTCCTCCATCGTCATGCCCGCAAGCTTTTCGCGGACGACGAAGTGGTCATTCTTGATGTCCACCACCGCATGGCTTGTATAAACGCGGGTGATACAGGCGACCCCGGTGAGCGGAAAGGTGCACTTGTCCACCAGCTTCGGCTTGCCGTCCTTCGTGACGTGCTCGGTGATGACGAAGACCTGCTTTGCCCCGTGGACGAGATCCATCGCACCACCCACCGCCGGCACGCCCTTCGACCCGACCCGCCAGTTGGCGAGATCGCCGTTCTGCGCGACCTGGTAGGCGCCAAGGATGGCAACGTCCAGATGGCCGCCGCGCACCATGGCGAAGCTATCCGCATGGTGGAAGAAGGCGGCGCCGGGCTTCAGCGTCACGGCCTTCTTGCCGGCATTGATCAGGTCCCAGTCCTCCTGACCTTCCGGGGGTGCCTCCCCGAAGTTCAGGATGCCGTTTTCCGTATGGAAGATCGCCTGTCGGCCTGGCGGCTGGAAGCGGGCGACCATCTCCGGAAATCCGATGCCGAGGTTGACATAGGCGCCGTCCTCGATGTCCTGTGCCGCCCGCCATGCAATCTGTGCATTCGAGAGCTTGATGTCTTCACGAGTGTTGATGGTATCGATGGTCATGCGTAGGCCACTCCGGCTCGGATGAGTTCTTCTTCCTGCTGCGGGTTGGCGACCTCGACCACGCCGCCGACGAAGATGCCGGGCGTGACGACGTGCTCCGGCTCGATCTCGCCCGCAGCTACGATCCGGGACACCTGCGCGATGGTGCGGGCAGCCGCCATGCACATCAGCGGGTTAAAGTTGCGACCGGCCTTGTTGTAGGTGAGGTTGCCGTATGTGTCGCCGAGATGTGCCTTGACGATGGCGAAATCGGCCTTCAGCCAACGCTCCTGGACGTAGGAGCGGCCCTCGAACTCGGCGATGACCTTCCCCTCCGCGAGATCCGTCCCATAAGCCGTCGGCGTGTAGAAGGCTGGAATGCCGGCGCCTCCCGCCCTGATCCGTTCCGCGAGCGTGCCCTGCGGCACCAGCTCCAGTTCGATCTCGCCAGCAAGATATTTCTCGGTGAACGCCCGTGGATCAGACGAGCGGGGGAAGGAGCAGATCATCTTGCGGACCATCCCCGCGTCGATCATCGCGGCAATGCCGATGCGCCCGTTGCCGGCGTTGTTGTTGATCACAGTCAGGTCCTTCGGCCCCCTGTCGATCAGCGCGTGAATGAGCTCGATCGGTGCGCCGGACCCGCCAAATCCGCCGATCATAATCGTCGCGCCATCATGGATGTCGGAGACGGCGTCCGCCATGCTCCGGATCGTCTTGTCCATCTGGAACTCCTTCCCGAGACATACAGGGTGGCGCAGTAAAGCGCCGGGTAATCTTCTGCGTCAACGGCAATGTGCGTTATTTGACATTTGTTCATATATCGCACAAACTGCTTTAAAAGGAGGACATATGCGGGAGACGGATTTCATCGGTGGTCTGGGCAAGGGGTTGAGGGTGATAGAAGCCTTCGGCGAAGATAGCCCTCGCCTCTCGATTGCCGAGGTTTCGAAGCGGACCGGCCTCGATCGCGCGACGGCCCGCCGCTGCCTGCTGACCCTCACGCAGCTTCGCTACGCGGACTACGATGGAAAGTTCTTTACCCTGACCCCCCGCATCCTGCGGCTGGGCCATGCCTATCTTTCCGCCACTCCGCTGCCGAATATTGTGCAGCCTTTCCTCGACCGCCTTTCCGACGAGGTAGGGCAGAGCGCTTCGGCCAGCGTCCTCGACGGCACAGAAATCGTCTACATCGCACGGGCATCGCAGCGTCGGATAATGTCCATAAACCTGACGACGGGCAGCCGGCTTCCCGCCTATTGCGCCTCGATGGGTCGCGTTCTTCTATCGGCTCTCCCGGAACAGGAGGCATCGGAGATATTGGCCAGGAGCGACCTGCGCGCATTCACTCCCTTCACCAAGACGCAGCCGGCCGAACTGATGGCGGAACTGCGTAGGGTTCGCGTCGATGGTTTCGCCGTGATCGACCAGGAGCTCGAGCTCGGCCTCTGCTCGATCGCCGTGCCGCTCACGAACAACCGCGGC
>DASUPM010000328.1:0-13969 GCA_036281095.1 Pseudorhizobium sp. | reverse complement strand
CCTTGCTTTTGTGCTGTCCGGGGCGATGGCGGGACTTTGCAGCTATCTCTGGGTCTCCCGCTATGCGGTTGCCTATGTCGACATCGCCAATGGCTTCGAACTGGACAGCGTGGCGGCCTGTGTCATCGGCGGGATCTCGATTGCGGGAGGTATCGGCTCGGTGGCCGGCGCGGTGCTGGGCGCTCTCTTTCTGGGCGTCATCAAGAACGCGCTGCCCGTGATCGGCATATCGCCATTCGCTCAGATGGCGATCTCCGGCGTGGTCATCGTTCTCGCGGTCGTCTTCAACGCGCGGGCCGAACGCAAGAAGGGCCGCATCATCCTTCGCAACCGCAAAGCTTCCGAGGTGACGGCATGACCGAGGTTTCCGATGCCGCAGTGCCGCCCCGGACGATTCCGGACCGATTGGGTACGCCGTGGTCGCGGCTTCTGACGAGCTGGGAGGTGCTGCTGTTCGGCGTGGCGGTCTTGATCTTCGTCGCCAATTCCTTTGCCTCGCCATACTTCCTGAACGCATGGAACCTGTCCGACGCGACGTTCAACTTCACCGAAAAGGCGATGATCGCCTTCGCCATGGCCATGCTCGTCATCGCCGGCGAGATCGATCTTTCCGTCGCCGCCATCATCGCGCTCGCCTCCACGGCAATGGGAGCGGCGGCCCAGGCCGGATTCGGGACGCCGGCCCTGGTTGCGGTCGGCATCGGCACCGGCCTCGCATGCGGTGCCTTCAACGGGCTGCTCGTCTCCGTCCTGCGCCTGCCGTCGATCGTCGTCACGATCGGCACGATGAGCCTTTTTCGCGGCATCTCCTACATCGTCCTGGGGGACAAGGCCTATGGCGACTATCCCGACAGCTTCGCCTATTTCGGCCAGGGTTATCTCTTCTGGGTCTTCTCCTTCGAGTTCGGACTGTTCCTGCTACTCGCGGCGCTATTTGCCGTGCTTCTGCACGCGACGAACTTCGGCCGGCAGGTCTTCGTGATCGGAAACAACGAGTTCGCGGCGCGGTTTTCCGGCGTGCCTGTAGAGCGGGTAAAGTTCATCCTCTTTCTGCTCACGGGCCTGATGAGCGGCATCGCCGCCATCTGCCTCACCTCGCGGCTCGGATCGACCCGACCCTCGATTGCCCAGGGCTGGGAGCTGGAAATCGTCACGATGGTCGTGCTCGGCGGCATCTCGATCCTCGGCGGATCGGGGACGATCGCAGGCGTCGTCATTGCCGCCTTCGTCATGGGGCTCGTCACCTTCGGCCTCGGCCTCCTGAACGTGCCGGGAATCGTGATGTCGATCTTCGTCGGCCTGCTTCTCATCGTGACGATCGCACTGCCGATCCTGGCGCGGCGCATCCGCCTTGCGAGCCACTCATGACCGGCGAAAAATACGCCTTCAAGATGAAGCTCCATCCGGGGATGGAGGGCGAATACCGGCGGCGGCACGACGAGATCTGGCCGGAGCTCGAAACCCTGCTGCGCGAGGCGGGCGTCAGCGACTACTCGATCCATCTCGACCCGGAAACCCACATTCTCTTCGGCGTCCTCACAAGGACACCGGAGCACCACATGGCAGAGCTTCCCGATCATCCGGTGATGAAGCGCTGGTGGGCGCACATGGCGGACATCATGGAGACCAATCCCGACAATTCTCCGGTCTCGACAGACCTCGTGACGGTCTTTCATCTGCCATGAATGAGAGGCGCAGGATCGCGGTTCTGGATATCGGCAAGACCAACGCGAAGGTGCTGGTGCTGGATTGCGAGACCGGCGTCGAAATCGCGGAGCGCCGCGTGGCGAACCGGGTCCTGAGTGGGCCGCCCTATCCTCATTACGATGTGGAGGCGCTCTGGGCCTTCATCGTCGAGGCCCTGAAGGCGTTCGCCGCCTCTCCGGGCTATGATGCCATCTCCATCACCGCCCACGGCGCCGCCGCGGCCCTGCTTGACGAGGATGGGGAACTGGCGCTGCCGGTCCTGGACTACGAGCACATCTATCCGGCGCCTGTAGCGGAAACCTATGCCGGCATGCGGCCGCCGTTTTCCGAAACCTTCTCGCCGGCTCTTTCCGGAGGGCTCAACCTCGGGGCTCAACTTCACTACCAGAAGACGGTCTTTCCTTCCGAATTCCGGCGTGTGCGCTCGATCCTCACCTATCCACAGTACTGGGCGTTCCGCCTTACGGGCGTCGTGGCCACGGAGGTGACCTCGCTCGGCTGCCATACGGATCTGTGGCGGCCGGACAGAAACGAGTTTTCGAGCCTCGTCGACCGGCTGGGTCTGCGCAGCATGATGGCGCCGGTGCGCTCCGCGTTCGATCCGCTGGGCCCTGTCCTGCCCGCGCTGGAAATCGGCCTGGGCAAATCAGTGGAGGTCTTCTGCGGCATCCATGATTCCAATGCCTCGCTGCTGCCGCATCTGAGCAGGCCCGCTCCGTTTGCGGTCGTCTCAAGTGGCACGTGGGTTGTCAGCTTCGCCGTGGGCGGTGATATCGAGCGTCTCGACCCGGCCCGGGACACCCTTGCGAATGTGGATGCCTATGGCCGCGCCGTGCCGTCCTCGCGCTTCATGGGAGGACGCGAATTCGAGATGCTGACGGCGGAACTCGGGCCGTGCAACGCGGATGCCGCGCTGGCAGCCATGCCGGCGGTGCTGGAGGCGGGCATGATGCTTCTGCCGAACGTCGCGGAGGGATCCGGACCCTTCCCGATGTGCAGACGGCGATGGCTTGGCGATGCGGGCGCCTCATCCGGCGAACGCTGGGCGGCGGCCTGTCTCTACCTCGCGATGATGACGGATGTCTGCCTCGGCCTGATAGGAGCCAAGGGCCCCATTCTCCTGGAAGGACCGCTCGCATCCAACCCGGCATTCCTGTCGGCGTTACGCATGCTGGGCGGGCGGCCGGTGATCGCTGTCGGCGGCACCACCGGGACGAGCCAGGGGGCAGGATGCCTGGCCGGCGTTGCTCTACGGATGGATGGCAGAGAAATCGCCGAATATCCGGCACTGTCCGGCATCGAACAGTATCGGCAACGATGGGTGCATGAAGTGACCGCCCACGGCTGACGTTGGCCTGCTGCGTCCATGCCGAGAGCCTTATCCGCCGTGCGGCTTCTCCTGCTGCAAGGAAGAAGGGCTGCGAGAAAAAGAGGCCGTCCGGCATCATGGCCGGCCGACGGAATCGTCGCCGCGCTACAGCGACAGGTCCGCATCCCGGCGTAGCTTCAGCGCAGTCTCCAGCAGGGTCCTGGTTCTGAAAGCGACAAAGGGCAGCGGTTCGCCACGCGCCTCTGCATCCTTGATCTTCATGTCCATGTAGTCGATCGCAGCGGCGATTTCGTCGCTCGCGACCGTACCGTCATTGGCAAGCGCATTGGCCATAACCGCAAGTTTCTTCGGCATGGCGCCCCCTTAACTCGCGTAGATCTAGCTGCATGCCCCTCATGCAGTGGCCTATTTAACGCCGATGTTGCGTCGCATTCAACCTTTTGGAGTATTATTTTTGCGAAGTAGTAAACCGTCGAGGTATTCTATGCGGCGGCTACCGGCGTGCCGGCAAATCCATCGCCTTGTTGCTCGTTCCGGCTCTGGAACAGGGCGGCGATCAGGTCGGACTGCGTGATGATGCCGACGACATGGTTGTCATGGTCCACGACCGGCATGTGATGAAGGCCGGCATCCGCCATGGGCGGCACGAGCTTGGCGATCATCGTTTCCGGCAGAGCCGACTGCACCCGTTTCGTCATGATGTCCGCGACCGTGCGGGGGGTATCGCCGCGCGGGAGGAGGCGTCCGGCCCGGGTCTTGAGGCTCAGGGAGCCACGGTCGTTCAGAACCGACATACGCATGAAGTCCGTCTGGGTGACGATGCCGACGAGGCCGTTGTCGCTATCGACGACCGGCAGAGCTTTTATGTGGTTCTGCATCAACAGCTTCCAGGCAGCCCGCAGGGTCGTCTGCGGAGCAACGGTAAGAACGTCCCGCGACATGATCTGCCCGCAGGTGATCTCGCCAGAGCGGCGCTCATAGGCGCGGATCTGCGCCTGGTGCAGGAGGGCATCCAGATCCTCCGGGCTGATGTTGATCACCTCGTCATATTGCTCCAGCACCGCACGAAGATCGTCCGGAACCACGCCGATCCGGTGCATCGGCTGAGGATCGCTGGTGCCGTGCCGGTCCTGCGGCGCAGCGGGCGCGAGGTGCGGATAGGGACGGCCGGTGGCGTTGTTGAAGGCATAGGCGCTGGCGAGCAGCAGGGCGGTGTTCAGGCCGACCGGAGAGAGCACGAACCAGAAGCCCCAATCCTGAATGGCGCTGCCGGAGAGAACGGCCGTCAAGGCGACCGCACCGCTCGGCGGATGAAGGCAATTGAGGAGAAGCATCAGGCCGATGGAGGCCGCGATGGCCGTGCTTGCCGCGATGACGGGATCGTCGAACAGAAGCGCGCAGCTAACGCCGATGGTCGCGGCGACCAGATTGCCGCCAAGGATGGACCAGGGCTGGGCCAAAGGGCTGCTCGGTGCGGCAAACAGCAGCACGGCCGAAGCGCCCATGGGGGCAATCAGCAAGGGAAAGCTGCTGGTCTCACCAAGCGCCATCCGGCTGAGGAGTCCGGTCAGAAGGATACCGATGAGCGCGCCGAAGGAGGCGCGGAAGCGCTCGGCAGGACTGACGGGGATGATCGAGGGGTTCAGACGGCGGAGGAGGGACATGCAACTAAATCAGTGAGGAGGGAGGCGCTGGATAGCAGAGCCTCTGCCGACACAATAGGCATTACGCCCTAAATTTCGTCAGGAGGTTGGAAATTCTGTCCGCGGAGGACGTTCGGTCCCCGACCTTATGGGGTTATCGATGACCGTGGTTTCGGACCGGGGCACTTGACGAGGATCAATGCCTGCGGGAGGCTTCAGCCTAGCATCGCCTGCGGCATTCCGGAGATACCAGAGGAACTGAGCAGATGCCTTTCAAGACTGTCATGGCTGTCCTGGGCGGCGACGATACCGCCAAGGATCTCGATCGTGCGATAGAGCTTGCGGCGGAAATCGATGCTCACCTGTCCGTCGTCGCGCTGCAGGTGGCGATGGCTCCCACGCTTGGGGACTACCCCGTGGATACCGATTGGCTGGACCGCCGCCGCGCCCATCAACGCGCCTTCAGGGATCGAGCGGAGTCCGACAGGCATATCTGCAACGCCAGCGATGTACCGTCGGATTTTTCGAGCTTCTATGACGAGGCCGGTTTCCTGACGGAAGAGATCACGCGCCGGGTCTTCTATACGGATATTGTTGTTGCCGGCCCCCAGGTGATGAAGGAGCGGGATCTCGTGCGGATCATCGTGGACGGCGCCCTCTTCGATGCCATGCGGCCTGTCCTGCTGCTGCCGGCAGAGGGACGCGGGACCCTGCGGCCAAAGCGGATCCTAGTCGGCTGGAACGGCAGGATCGAGGCCGTGCGTGCAGTCCGCGAATCTCTGGATTTGCTGAAGGAGGCCGATATGGTTCATCTGACCATGGTGGATCCGGAAAGCCCCTACGGCGAGAATGACGGCGAGCCCGGTGCGGAAATGGCTGCCTATTTGGCGCGCCATGGCGTCGCGGTCACCATCGATCAACTTCCAGGCGGCGGTCGCGACGTCGCCGATATCCTGGACCAGCATGCCCGGGACACTTCGGCCGACATGGTGGTTCTCGGCGCTTATGGCCATTCCCGGCTCCGCCAGCGGGTCTTCGGCGGGGTGACGAGTTCGGTACTGAAGGCGGTGCGCCTGCCGACCCTGCTCGTCCGTTGACAGGCTTGTCGGCAGCATACTCTTCCGGATGCCGTCCGCAGGGCGAAGTCCGGCTGGAACTCCTTCGCCGGCGGGGCGTTATCGGCGCTTGCTGAAGCTCTGGAGGATTGCATGCCTGCTACAGGCGCGACGGACGAGGGAAGATCGACCGTTCCGTTCGATTGCCTGATCATCGGCGGCGGTCCGGCGGGGATGACCGCGGCAATCTATCTGTCGCGGATGAATCGCAGGGCTCTCCTGACCGACAGCGGCCGCAGCCGGGCCAGGCTCATTCCGCGTTCGCACAATCATCCGGGTTTCCCCGGCGGCGTAAAAGGCAGCGATCTCCTGGAACGTATGCGCGAACAGATGCAGGAACTGCGGGTGGCAACGGCGGAGGGGGAGGTGAGGGCGTTGGAAAGAATGCCGGACGGGTTCTTCCGCATGAAAATCGACGGCCGCGATGTTCTCGGCCAGACCGTCATCTTCGCGACCGGCCTCGAAGACAACCTTCCCTCCTTCACCGATGCCCAGAAACTGGTGACAGATGGATATCTGCGGATCTGCCCGATCTGCGACGGCTATGAGATCGGAGGGCGGCCGGCCGCGGTGATCGGCTCGACGGAGCGTGCCGTTGCGGAAGCGCGCTTCCTCAAGACCTTTACCTCTTCGATTACAATCTTGACCCTGGGACAGGCGGCCCAGTGGAGCGACGAGACAGCCGGCGCCTTGAGGGGCGAGGGAATCGAGGTCCTGTCCGAGCGGCTTGAAACCCTGTCCAAGGCAAGCCACGAGGAAATGGACCTGCATTTGGAGGGAGGGAAAAAGCTGGAGGGCGCTATCCTCTACTCCGCACTCGGTGTTCGGCCCCGCTCGCGGATCGCGGCTGAACTCGGAGTCCGTCTCGAGGAGGATGGGCGCATAAGTACAGGCTTGCGGCAGGAGACGAATGTGGAGGGATGCTTCGGCGCCGGCGATGTCGTCACCGGGCTCAATCAGCTCGGCGTCGCGATGGCCCATGGCGAGGTCGCCGCCGTTGCCATTCACAACAGGTTGCGGGGCGGCTCGACGTAAGACCAGGAACCTGTCGCGGCAGTGGTGAACAGTGAACAGAAGGCGAGGTGTCCCTTGAAACAGATAGCATTCGTATTCGCGCTCGTGACGACGCTTGCGGGATGCACGGCGACCGCTGTATCCGACGCGCCGGGCCTCGAGCCTATTCCAGGGAGCATCACCTATGGCGGCCAGCCCAGGACGCGGCTGACGAAAGCGCCCGTCGGAAGCTCGATTGACCACCAGTTTCGCAACGAGTTCGGACAATTGGTCTACGAGGTCTACATCATCCAGCCGGATCGCAGCCTGAAGCTCGTTTCGCGTCGGGTCCGGCGAGACTGGCTGTCCTTCGATGATTGAACTCCTGGCTGCTGCGGCAGTTGCCCCGCTTTGAGGCAGGGCGACTGCGGGTCAATGGGATTGTCCGCTGCCGGGCTCGGCCATCTTGCGATGCTGCTCCGCCAGCATGCCGGCCGGCGTCACGTTGGCCGCCGCCGACAGGATCTTGTTCTTCCAGCCGGCCACGACGTCGCCTTCACCGTCCATCAGCGCCTTGAAGCCGACCTTCGCGACGAAGGCGGGATCATCCTTCTTGCCTTGCCCGACCGAGGTATCCATCAGGTCGGCGCGCTCGAAGAACTCGGTGTCGGTCGGACCGGGCATCAGGCATGTCACCGTCACACCGCTATCCTTCAGTTCGTTTCGCAAGGCGAAAGAGAAGCTGTTGATGAAGGCTTTCGTGCCGTTGTAGACCGCCTGGAAGGCGCCGGGCATGAAGCCGGCGATCGAGCCTGTGAAAAGGATGCGCCCCTGGCCACGGCTGCGCATCTGGTTGCCTAACTCATGGACGAGCCGGATCGTGCCGGTAATGTTGGTATCGACTACCCGCTGGGCGTCCTCAAGGTTCTCGTCGAGAAAGCCGTGGCCAAGGCCCACTCCCGCATTGGCCATCAGCAGGTCTACGGGACGACCGAGCGACGATATGCCTTGGATGAAGCGCCGCACGCCGTCGGCGGTCGCGAGATCCACCTGCATCGCCTCTACCTGAACATTGAATTCCCTGAGCTTGAGGGCCGCTTCCTGAATGCGCGGCTCGTTCGCTGCGATCGCCAGATCATAGCCGTCTTCGGCCGCGCATTTCGCCAGTTCGTAGCCGATGCCGGTCGATGCGCCGGTCACGACCGCCAGTCCTTTTCCTGTTGCAACGGGGTTCATCTGTTTCTCCTTCAGGGCTTGAGCACGACCTTGATGCAGCCGTCCTCCTTGTCTCGGAATTTCTTGTAGAACTCGGGACCGTCCTCCAGACCGCCGTGGTGGGTGATGACGAAGGACGGATCGATCTCACCCCGTTCGATGCGTTCAAGCAGCTTGGGCATGTACCGTTGCACGGGCGTCTGCCCCATTCGAAATGTGAGGCCGCGATTGATGGCTGAACCAAACGGGATCTTGTCGAGGAAGCCGCCATAGACGCCGACTACCGAGACGGTGCCGAAATTGCGGCAGCAGTGGATGGCCTGGCGCAGGACATGGGGGCGATCGGTGCCCATGAAGGTCGCCATCTTCAGACGATCGACGGCCGCGTAGAAGCTCGAGAAGGTATCGGCCTCGGTTCCCACCGCGTCGATGCAGGCGTCCGCGCCACGGCCGTTCGTCCTTTCCATGATCGCGTCGTAGATATCCAGATCGCGGAAATTCAACGTCTCGGCGCCGCCTTCGCGCGCCAGTGCGAGGCGCTCCGGCACGGTGTCGATGGCGATGACGCGCTCTGCGCCGAGAAGAAATGCGGACCGGATCGCCATCTGCCCGACCGGGCCGCAGCCCCAGATTGCAATCGTGTCGCCGGGCTGGATGTCGCAGAATTCCGCCGCCATGTAGCCGGTCGGGAAGATGTCGGAGAGAAAGAGCGCCTGATCGTCCGTCAGATTGTCGGGCACCTTTATCGGTCCCACATCGGCATAGGGGACACGCAGATACTCCGCCTGTCCACCCGAATATCCGCCGAGGAGGTGGGAGTAGCCGAACAGGCCGGCCGGCGAGTTGCCCCAGAACTTGCGCGCCTTCTGATGATCGGGATTGCTTCGCTCGCAGGCGGAATAGAAGCCGCGCTGGCAGAAGTAGCATTGTCCGCAGGAAATGGTGAACGGGACCACGACGCGGTCGCCGACCTTGAGCTTGGTATTGTCCTTTCCGACCTCCACGACCTCGCCCATGGTCTCGTGTCCCATGATGTCGCCGCTGTGCATGTCGGGAATGACGCCGTCGTAGATATGCAGGTCCGAACCGCAGATGGCGCAGGCGGTCACCTTGATGATCGCATCGCGGCCATCCTGGATCTCCGGGTCGGGGACGCTCTCGCAGCGTATGTCGCTCTTGCCGTGCCAGGTCAGTGCTTTCACCGGGGGCTCCTTCGGTCGCGGGATGGATCGTGCGTGCAGAACAGGAGGGGCCCGGAAAGGTTCCTGCCCCCGCTTTTGGTCCGCGCGGCGGGACAGATTGACGCGCGACAGCAGAAACCCTTGCCCATCGAGACGGTTGGACGCTATCGGGCGGGGAATTCTGAAAGGACCGCCGACATGGTATCTGAAGCACAATGGCCTCCCCTGTCTCCCTTCAGCACGGGAATCAGGGGACGCTGCCCACGCTGCGGGCAGGGGCACCTGTTCAAGGGCTTCCTGACGCTGCGGCCGAACTGCGAAGTATGCGGGCTGGACTACTCCTTTGCCGATCCCGCCGACGGACCGGCGTTCTTCGTCATCTGCTTCGCCTGCGTGCCGAGCGTGGCGTTGGCGGTATGGATCGAGGTGATGTTCCAGCCGCCGTTCTGGGTCCATCTCCTGACGTCGCTTCCCTTCATGCTGCTGACATGCATTCCGCCGCTGCGACCGCTGAAGGGATGGCTGGTGGCAAGCCAGTATTTCTATAAGGCGGAGCAGGGACGGCTCGACCGGCCCTGACGCGACGGTGACCGCTGCTGACTGCGTATCGCGGCACCGAAGCTGAGGATCAGTCGGAACCTTTCGTGGTTGAAGGTATTCGTCAGTTAGCGATCCAGGGAGCCTGACATGCTTGATATCGAAAATGAAAACGACCGGGAAAGCCATCGGCGCGCGCTTGCCGTGGAGGGCGCGGTGCTGATGCTCATCGACGGCTTGGCGGCCCGCGGCACCATTTCGGCGGACGAGGCGGAAGACATGCTGCGCATCCTGTCGAAGAGTTCCGACTTCTCCGCCGCACGCGCTTCGAGTTCGCTCCGGATCGTCAATCAGTTGCGGCGTCTGCGCGGCGGTGACGGACTTGCGACGCCCGGCGCCTGAGAGGCCGGTGAAAGAATACGAGAAAGCCAAGCAAGGAAATGGCGCGGTCCTGCCGCGCCATTTCCTTTGAATACGTTTTCATTCACGCCGGCGATGCGGCGATCTCCGTCCAGTTGCCGGTGCCGGATCCCGCCCGCTTGTTCTTGACCTGGGAGGCGGGCATGGCAGCGCTTCGGCCGATGCTCACATATTTTAGGCCATGCCCGGCCACTGCCTTCGGCTGAAACAGATTGCGGCAGTCGATGACCACGCTTCCGCCCATCACCTTCGCGAGCCGCGCCAGATCCAGCCGCGCGTATTCATCCCACTCGGTGAGGATGACCACGGCCTCGGCATGGGCGGCCGCTTCATAGGGGCAGCGGAACCAGTCGATGCCCTGAACGTGGCGTTCCGTCTCGCGGCGCGCCTTGGGATCGTGTGCGGATACCTTTACCCCCGCTTTCACGAGCCGCGGCAGGACCGCCAGGGCAGCGGAATCCCTCACATCATCCGTATTCGCCTTGAACGCAGTGCCGAGCACAGCGACCCGCTTGCCGCTTCCCCTCAGCTCCGCGAGGATGCGCTCGGCCAGAGCTGCCTTGCGCTTCTCGTTCCGGTCGATCAGCGTTTCCACGATCGCCTGGGGCTGGCCGAACCGCCGTCCGGTCGCGGCAAACGCCCGGGTGTCCTTGGGGAAACAGGAGCCGCCAAAGCCGGGGCCGGCGTTGAGGAAGGCGCGGCCGATGCGGCGATCGAGCCCGATACCCTCGGCGACCGCCGACACATCGCCGCCGGCTGCTTCGCACAGATCGGCCACTTCATTGATGAAGCCGATCTTCAAGGCCAGGAACGCGTTGGCCGCGTACTTGATCATCTCTGCATTGATCGTGTCGGTCGCGATGAAGGGTATGCCCTTTCTCCTCAGCGGTTCGTATAGCGCGGCCAGCACATCGGCGGCCTGCTTGTCGTCGGCGCCCGCGACGATCCGGTCCGCCTCCAGGAAGTCCCGGATCGCCGAACCTTCGCGAAGAAATTCCGGATTGGAGGCGACATGGACATCGCTGCTGCCCCGAACCTCCTTCACCAGTTCCCGCACCATTCTGGCGGTCCCGGCCACGACGGTCGATTTGATGACCACCACGGCACCCTTCCTGAGCAGCGGTGCGACAGAGGCCGCCGCGCCTTTGACATAAGCAAGATCGATATCGCCGTCAGGGCCTGAAGGCGTGCCGACGGCAATGAATACGACATCCGCGTTCGGAACAGCGGATGCAAGATCGTCCGAGAAGGCGAGGCGACCCGCCTCGGCATGCTTGCGGATCAGTTCCGACAGGCCCGGCTCGTATATCGGTATATCGGCACGCTTCAGGCGGGCGACCTTCAAGGCGTCGTTGTCGATGCAGGTTACGCGGTGGCCGAGTTCGGCGAGGCATGCTCCCGTGGTCAATCCCACATAGCCGGCTCCGATCATCGCAACGTCCATGCTGTCCTCTCCTCAAAAGGCATCGGGTGCAGATGCCTTTTGAGGCCGCTGCGAATGGATGCCCAACAACGCCGGTAGCTGCGGGTTCCTGAAGAAGACATTGTTGATGAAGTTATTGATGAAGATGCAGGCCGGCCATTATGCCGCGGATATCACTGGGGAACATAGGACAGCCGCTGCCGTTGGGAAGGCATCTTACCCTATGAACCCGAAGAGGACGCCATGAGCCAATTTCCGACGCCGCCGTTTCCCGACCAGCAGCAGCCGATGCCGGGACGCACCAAGGACATGCAGCCGGTGCCCGATCACGGCGAGAAGAGCTATCGCGGCTCCGGCCGTCTCGAAGGGAAGAAGGCGGTCATCACGGGGGGCGACAGCGGCATAGGCCGCGCGGTCGCGATAGCCTACGCCCGGGAGGGCGCGGATGTACTCGTCTCCTATCTTAGTGAGGAGGAGGACGCCCGGGAAACGAAGCGTTTCATCGAGGAGGCCGGCCGCAAGGCTATTCTCGTACCTGGTGACATCCAGTCGGCGCAGCATTGCCGCAGCATCGTCGACACGGCTGTGAGAGAGCTGGGCGGCATCGACATCCTGGTCAACAACGCCGCCCACCAGGCGACCTTCGCGTCAATCGACGACATTTCGGACGAGGAATGGGAACTGACCTTCCGCGTCAATATCCACGCGATGTTCTACCTTACCAAGGCCGCCGTTCCGCACATGAAGCCGGGCAGCGCGATCATCAACACCGCGTCGATCAACGCCGATTCCCCGAGCCCGAGCCTGCTCGCCTATGCGACCACCAAGGGCGCCATCCAGAACTTCACCGCAGGCCTTGCCCAACTGCTTGCGGAAAAAGAGATCCGGGCCAATGCCGTCGCACCGGGTCCGATCTGGACGCCGCTCATTCCCTCGACAATGACCGGCGACCGGGTGAAGAATTTCGGCAAGCAGGTGCCGATGCAGCGGCCGGGGCAACCGGCGGAATTGGCGACGGCTTACGTGATGCTCGCCGATCCTCTCTCCAGCTACGTTTCCGGTGCGACCATTGCGGTCACCGGTGGCAAGCCGATCATCTGAGACGAGGAAGGCGCGATCTCAACGGGACCGCGCCTTCACGTCTGCAAGTATCAAGCCACTTTCCGGCAAGACGGGTATTCAGCGACAGCGTGGCATCCCAGCTGCCGTCGGACGGTATGGCTGCCGCTGACGGTGCAGCCTGTGGAGTCTTGATGCCGGCCATGCCGTCTCGTCAGGTGCGCCGCCCGACTTCCCGGGCGAGATCCTCGAAGTCCACCGTCTCGCCCCGCTGGGCGGCTTCGTTTGCCAGCAGGAGGATGCGGATCGGGAAGGCGACCGCCTTCTGGTGAGACTGCGAAACGGTGAGCGGCTGGGTATCGTCCAGCACCGTCTGCTCCGCTTCCTGCAGGACCTGCTGAAGCTCGTCGTGGGTGAGGAGCCCCTTTTTCACGAGCAGGCGGTTGATGGCGGCGAAGGCGAGGTAGAGGCCTTCGAGCTGAGGGTTCGCGGTGTTCATGTTTCTGTCCTTTGTGTCGATGCGGGCACTTCGGCTGCGGCGTTCTCATCGATGAGACGGGCACCGCGCTGCCGGGTCACGTAGCGCCAGACCCATTGGATGCTGACGAGGAGGCGCTTCTCGAAGTTTACGAGCAGATAGACGTGGACGATGGCCCAAAGGAACCAGGCCAGGCGGCCCTTCAGCTTCCATCTGCCGAAGTCGAAGATCGCGGCATTCCTGCCGATTACCGCAGTGTTGCCACGGTTGTGGAAGTGGAAGGGCTCCGGCGTCCGGCCTTCCAGCAGCTTGCGCCGCAGCATCCTGCCGAGATGTTCGCCCTGCTGCTTGGCAACCTGCGCCAGGGCTGGAAGGGGCTTGCCGTCCGGCCCCAGTCCAAGGGCGGTGTCGCCGATCGCATAGATGTCGGGAAAGCCGCTTACTGAAAGATCGGGATCGACCGGCATCCGGCCTCCTGCCTTGCCCTCGATACCCAGCCAGCTCGCGGCAGGCGATGCTTTCACGCCCGCGCCCCATATGATGCAGCCGGTGCGGAAGGTCCTCCCGCCGGCGACGACTTCATCCTTCGCGATGCTTTCCACCGGGGTGGCTGTCAGCACCTGGACGCCGGCCTCGGTCAGAATGCGCTCGGCATAGGCTGCCAAATCGTCAGGGAAGGCTGCGAGAATGCGCGGTCCGGCTTCGATCAGGATGACCCGGAAGGCCTCAGGCGAAAGATCGCGGAAATCCCGCGCGATCATGAAGTGTCCGAGTTCGGCGATAGCGCCCGCCATCTCCACGCCCGTCGGGCCGCCGCCAATCACCACGCTGGTCAGCAGCCCCTCCTTCTCCCCCCGGTCCGAGGACA
>DASUPM010000327.1:0-3034 GCA_036281095.1 Pseudorhizobium sp. | reverse complement strand
GACGTCAAGTATGCGCGCCTTGTAATTTCCCTTGCCCGGGGCGCTGCAAACGGCGAGCGTGCAGTTGGTCACCGCCTTCGCGGTCCATTCCGCACCGTTCGGCACGTAGACGCAGGCCGGTTTTTTTTGCTCGAACACGCTCATCCGTTCGCCGAGCGTGCCGAAGTCTCCGCCTGCGGCAGAAATCGCGGCCTTGCCCTCGACCAGCACCAGGATGACCTCCCTGGTCCCCGTCGCCTCGCCCACGCTTTCTCCGGCCTTCAGGCGATAGAGCCCGAATCCGACATAAGACCAGTCGGCCGACTTCCCCGTTCTGGCGCTCTCGACGGTGATGTCATGCACCTTGCCGGTTTCGCCCCTGGGTTTGACGAGAAGTTCGGACATCGGGCAATTCCTTTGTTAATCCTGCAGAGGATGTGATGGAGGCGCGGATGCCCCTGTCTGTGTCGTTCAGGGCTTGTCCGTGACCGAAAGGCCCGCCGCGGCGCATACCCGGAGAATGTGCTGATAGCCCATCTTCGAATAGTCATAGGGTGGCGCCTTGGCCGGATCCTGTTCCGCTTCCACGACAATCCAGCCGTTGTAGTTCATCGCCTTCAACCGATCGGCAACATCCTGGAAATCGATCACGCCGTCACCGGGGACCGTGAACGCTCCGGCGACCACACCGTCCAGGAAGCTCTTGTTGTTTTCTCGGACGTCGCGCACGACGTCGGCTCGGATATCCTTGAAATGGACATGACGGATCCGATCGCCCCAGCGATCCATGGTCGTCGCGATGTCGCCGCCGCCGAAGACGAGATGGCCGGTGTCGAAGCAGAGCGTCACCTCGGGTCCCGACGATTCCATCAGCCAGTCGATATCGTCCTGGTCTTCGACGAACCCACCCATGTGGTGGTGGTAGGAAAGGGTGACGCCCTGATCTGCCGTCCACTTGGCGACCTCCGTGAGCTTGCGGCCATAGGCGTGCACCTCGTCACGCGACAGCTTGGGCCGGTCGTTGACTGGCACGCTGATCTGGCCCTGGACGGTGTTGGAGCATTCCGCATAGACGATGCAAGGGGCATCGAGGGCCGCGAACTGCCCGACCTGCTGCGCGATCGCAGTACGTTCCGTCGCAACGTCTGCGACCAGCAGGTTGCCGGAGCACCAGCCGCCGCAAAGGGCGATGTCGAATCGCTCGAGGAAGAGCCTCAGCCCCTCCGTGTCCTGCGGCATCCGCCGGCCGCGTTCAACGCCGACATAGCCGATCTCCCGTGCCTCCCTCAGCGCCTGCTCCATCGTGTAGGCAGCGGTGAGGTCCGGCAGGTCGTCGTTCTGCCATGCAATGGGAGAGATGCCGATCTTGACGCTCATGGATAATCCTCTCGCCGCTCCGGTTGCGGCAGGTTGTCGTGCAATGTGTCCAGCTTATCGAGGCTTCGGCCTCAGTTGATCCTCTGAAGCTTCACGTTTTCCAGGTAGTTTTCCCGCGCCCTTTGCACCGTATCGCGCACGGAGACCTCGGGGACGGCGACATCCCACCATGCGCCGCCAGCCTCTGTGGACGGGTAGGGGTCGGTATTGATGACAATCACGAATGGCCCGCTTGCCCCACGAGCTTCTGCCAGGGCTGCCTCCAGTTCGGAAATCTTTTCGACCTTGCGCGTCTCGGCGCCCATGGACGCTGCATGTGCGGTGAAGTCGATCCGCGAGGGCTTGACGTGCTGGGCATGGTCGAGGAGGTTGTTGAACTCCGCGCCGCCGGTCGCCATCTGCAGGCGGTTGATACAACCGAAGCCGCGATTGTCGGTGATGACGAGGGTGATCTTGATCCCCATCATCGCGGCCGTAGCCAGCTCCGAATTGGCCATCATGTAGGAGCCATCGCCGATCATGCAGACAACATCCCGATCCGGTTCCGCCATCTTGATGCCGAGCGCGCCCGCGATCTCGTAGCCCATGCAGGAATAGCCGTACTCCATGTGGTAGGACATCGGCCGGCCTGCCTTCCAGAGCTTGTGCAACTCGCCGGGCATGGTGCCGGCGGCGCACATGACCACGGTGTCAGGGCCAGCGGAACGCTGTACGGCGCCAATGACCTGCATGTCGGTCGGCAGTTTATTCTCGTCGGGATCCGGTGCGTCGGTTACCTCGTCGGCTGCCGCGAACCAGTCAGCCTTGAGAGCAGGATCGGGTGCTGCGAAACGAACGTCACCCAGGGCTGGCACAAGGGCAGAGAGCCCCGCCACCGCGTCGGCGCAAAGGGCTTCGGCGCCATGCTTTGAGGCATCATAGGCCTGGACATTCAGGCTGATCAGCTTCCGGGCTGGATTACCGAACAAGGCCCATGAGCCGGTGGTGAAATCCTGAAAGCGGGTGCCGACGCCAAGGACGACGTCTGCCTCGGCGCAGACGGCATTCGCGCTTGAGGCGCCGGTTACGCCGACCGGGCCGAAATTGAGGTCGTGGTCCCAGGGGAGCGAGGACTTGCCGGCCTGGGTCTCGACGACGGGAATGTGGAAACGTTCCGCAAAGGCCTTCAGTTCGGCGTGGGCTTGCGCGTAGTGCACGCCGCCGCCGGCGATGATGACCGGCCTTGCGGCGGCTGCCAGGATCGCGGCGACGCCTTCGACCTCCAGCGGATCGGGCTGCGGACGGCGGATGCGCCAGACTCTCGTTGCAAAGAATTCCTCCGGCCAGTCATGGGCCTCGGCCTGGGCGTCCTGGCAGAAGGCGAGCGTCACCGGCCCGCAATCGGCCGGATCTGTCATGGTGCGGAAGGCACGGGGCAAGGCGGTCAACAACTGCTCCGGCCGCATGATGCGGTCGAAATAGCGGCTTACCGGCCTGAAGCAGTCATTGGCGGAGACTGTGCCGTCGCCGAAATCCTCGATCTGCTGCAGTACCGGGTCCGGCCCACGCCCGGCGAAGACGTCGCCGGGCATAAGGAGGACCGGCAGGCGGTTGACGTGAGCAAGCGCCGCAGCCGTCACCATATTGGTCGCGCCGGGGCCGATGGAGGAGGTGACCATCATCGCCCGCCGACGGCCGA
>DASUPM010000326.1:0-4371 GCA_036281095.1 Pseudorhizobium sp. | reverse complement strand
CAGAATTTCCGTCCAGCTGACGGTCTTGGAACCGCTCCGCTGCGCCGGCTTCGGGATCAGCACGACAAGCACGGCCGCCACCGCCAGCATGACCAGGGCCACCGAGTACGCAGCGACCGCGCTGATGCCGTAGAGCAGGCCGCCGGCCACCGGCCCCACGATGGACGCGGTCTGCCAGGACGACGAGTTCCAGGCGATGGCGTTCGCCAGGTCACGCTCCGGCACGAGGTTCGGGGCAAGCGACTGCACGGCAGGTCCCATGAAGGCGCGCTCGATGCCGAAGACCGTGAGGATCGTGAACACCAGCCACGGCAGGAACGTCCCGGCGGCTGTCAGAACGAGCAGCGCCAGCGCGCAAAGGCCGCCGACCCCGAGGCAGATCGCCACGATCGCCCGGCGATTGTAGCGGTCCGCAACCGACCCCGTCACCAGGATGAGCAGCAGCGAGGGCAGGAACTGGAAGAGACCGATCAGGCCGAGATAGAGAGCGCTCCCCGTTTCGTCGTACATCTGCCAGCCGACCGACACGCTGACGATCTGGATTGCGAAGGCCGCCAGAAACCGGGCGGTGAAGAAGCGGGCATAGGACGCGTGCCGAAAGGCTGAAAACCGGCCACCGGTGGCTGGAATGGACATGAAAGGGCGACTTTCGAGAGGCCGCAGGGGAACCCGGAACACCTGTTAAACATGATTCGGATCCCGCGCAGGCACGGTACTTGCCCGTTAGTTCCCCAATGGCTACATGTCTGTCAACAAGAATGGAGACCTGAATGCTCGCGCTGTTCCAGACGATTGACCTGGCCCTGAGCCTCTATACCTGGGTGCTGATCGGCAGTGCCATCTTCTCGTGGCTCTATGCCTTCAACGTCATCAATTCGCGCAATCAGTTCGTCAACGCGATCGGAAGCTTCCTGTACAACGTCACGGAGCCGGTGCTGCGCCCGATCCGCCGCGTCATGCCGAATCTCGGCGGCATCGACATCTCGCCGATCATCGTCCTGCTGATCATCTTCTTCCTGCGTTCGCTGCTGTGGACGAGCATCTATCCCATGGTCGCCTGAGCGACCCGTTCAGTGCGCACTCAGGCCACCTCCGCCTGACGGTGCGGCTCACTCCGGGAGCCCGGCAGGATCGGATCGACGGGGTCGAAACGACGGCCGACGGCGAAAGCATGCTCAAGGCGCGCGTCACCGCGGTGGCGGACGGAGGAAAGGCGAACAAGGCCCTGATCGAGCTCCTCGCAAAGGCCCTTCGTCATCCGAAGAGCACGATCTCGATCATCTCCGGCGCGACGTCGCGCAAAAAAATCCTCCGGATCGACGGCGACCCGGAGGATCTGGCATTGCGCGTGGCGGGCCTCCTCAGGCCCTGATCATTTCTTGGCCTGGTAACGGTCGATCGCCTCGAGGATCAGCTTCTTTGCGATCGAGACGTCCTGCCAGCCGCCGATCTTCACCCATTTTCCGGGCTCCAGATCCTTGTAGTGCTCGAAGAAATGCTCGATCTGCTTCAGGGTGATCTCCGGCAGGTCGCTGTAGTTCTCGATCTTGTCGTAGCGCCGCGTCAGCTTCGGCACGGGAACGGCGATGATCTTCTCGTCCTTGCCGCCGTCGTCTTCCATCACCATCACGCCGATCGGACGGACATTGATGACGCAGCCCGGCACCAGCGGTCGCGTATTGCAGATGAGGACGTCGATCGGGTCGCCGTCTTCGGAAAGCGTGTGCGGGACGAAGCCGTAGTTGCCGGGGTAGGTCATCGGCGTGTACAGGAAGCGGTCGACGATCAGGGCGCCGGCCTCCTTGTCCATCTCGTACTTGATCGGATGACCGCCGACCGGCACTTCAACGATCACGTTGACGTCTTCGGGCGGGTTCTTGCCAACGGAAATTGCATCGATACGCATTCTATTCCCCGGTGAGGTGGATGATGCCGCTTCGATACTGGTAAAAATGCTGCGAAGCAACAAACCTTTCGCGTGCAATCAGGTCCGCTCGCGTGGATACGTGCGTTCCTCTACCGCGGCCAGACGAAGCCGATCTTTCGCAGCGAGGCCTCTCCGAAGTCCTCCATGCCCTCGACCATGTCGAGTCCGCCATGGCGGCGGAAGAAGCGCGAGGCATGCTCGCTGTCTTCGAGACACCAGACGACGAGACCGCTGCAGCCCAGCGACTTCAGGAGCCGTCGGCTTTCGCCGAAAAGTCGGCGGCCGAGGCCGATGCCCTGGAATTCCGGTCGCAGGTAGATCTCGTAGACTTCCCCGTCATAGGGCAGCGCCTTGGCACGGTTGAGCCCGATCGTCGCATAGCCGGCAATGGTACCTGCGACGTCGATCACGAGAAGCGTCGCGGGCCCGCGCGTCGCCTTGCGCCACCAGGTCTCGCCGCGGCGCTCGATCATCTGCGTCAGCGCCTTGTGGGGAATGAGCCCGGCATAGGCCTGCCGCCACGACAGGCAATGCACTTCCGAGATGGCGCGGGCGTCCTGCGGCTCGGCTCGCCTTACATCGATCGATAACGTCTTCATAACGTCACTCTGGACCCATTCATCGGGTGGCGCGAGAACATGATACTGCATCGAAACGCCTTTCCCCAGACAAGGTTCAGGCGCCGACGGAACTACGTTAACGCCATTTTAACCGCTTCGACAACCCTGGCCCGGTTCAAGACACAAAAGAAAAACCCGGCGCGAAGGCCGGGTTTCTGAGTGGTTTTCGGAAGGCTTCAGCCAGCCAGCTTGGCCTTTTCGAATCGCTTGCGATCGTTCGGATTGAGATAGAGCTTGCGCAGGCGGATCGACTTCGGCGTGACTTCCACCAGCTCGTCATCCTGGATCCAGGACAGCGCCCGCTCCAGCGTGAACTTGATCGGCGGCGTGAGCTTCACAGCCTCGTCCTTGCCCGCGGCGCGGATGTTGGTGAGCTTCTTGCCCTTCAGCACGTTCACGTCGAGGTCGTTGTCTCGGGAGTGGATGCCGATGATCATGCCTTCGTAGACCTTTTCGCCGGCGTCGATGATCATCGGGCCGCGGTCTTCGAGGTTGAAGAGGGCGTAGGCCACGGCCTCGCCGGATTCGTTCGACAGCAGCACGCCGTTGACGCGGCCGCCGATCTCGCCCTTGTACGCCTGGTACTCGTGGAACAGCCGGTTCATGACCGCGGTGCCGCGGGTGTCGGTCAGCAGTTCCGACTGATAGCCGATCAGGCCGCGGGTCGGAGCATAGAAGCGCAGGCGCACCCGATTGCCGCCGGAGGGCCGAAGTTCGACCATCTCGGCCTTGCGCTCCGACATCTTCTGCACGACCACGCCGGAATGTTCTTCATCGACGTCGATGACGACTTCCTCGACCGGCTCCAGCATCTCGCCGGTAGCCTCGTCCTTGTGCATGACGACGCGCGGACGCGAAACGGCAAGCTCGAAGCCTTCACGGCGCATGTTCTCGATCAGGACCGCAAGCTGAAGCTCGCCGCGGCCGGAGACGTAGAAGGAATCCTTGTCGGCCGACTCCTCGATCTTCAGCGCGACATTGCCTTCCGCTTCCTTGAACAGGCGGTCGCGGATGACGCGGCTCGTCACCTTGTCGCCTTCCGTCCCGGCGAGCGGGCTGTCGTTGACGATGAAGGACATGGTCACGGTCGGCGGGTCGATCGGCTGTGCGGCCATCGCCTCGGTGACGGACGGGTCGCAGAAGGTATCGGCGACGGTGCCCTTGGAAAGGCCGGCAATCGCGACGATGTCACCCGCATGGGCTTCTTCGATCGGCTGACGCTCGATCCCGCGGAAAGCAAGGATCTTGGAGATGCGGCCCTGCTCGATGAGCCTGCCGTCCTGGCCGAGAACCTTCACCGCCTGGTTCGGCTTGATCGAACCCGAAGCGATGCGGCCGGTGATGATGCGGCCGAGGAAGTTGTTGGCTTCCAGGATCGTGCCGATCATCCGGAATGGGCCCTCTTCGACCGCCGGCTCCGGCACGTGCTTGAGCACGAGGTCGAGCAGCGGCGCCATGCCTTCGTCCTGCGGACCTTCCGGGTTGACGTTCATCCAGCCGTTGCGGCCCGAACCGTAGAGGATCGGGAAGTCCAGCTGTTCGTCGGTCGCGTCGAGATTGGCGAAGAGGTCGAACACCTCGTTCAGCACTTCCTCGTGGCGGCCATCCGGGCGGTCGATCTTGTTGATCGCGACGATCGGCTTCAGGCCGACCTTGAGCGCCTTGGAGACCACGAACTTGGTCTGCGGCAGCGGACCTTCCGCGGCATCGACCAGCACCAGCGCGCCATCCACCATGTTGAGGATGCGCTCCACCTCGCCGCCGAAATCGGCATGGCCGGGGGTATCGACAATGTTGATCCGAGTGCCCTGCCAGAGGATCGAG
>DASUPM010000325.1:0-2545 GCA_036281095.1 Pseudorhizobium sp. | reverse complement strand
AAAATAAGGATATTGCAATGACCACGCTCTTTGACCCGTTGAAGCTCGGCGACATCGAAATCTCAAACCGCGTCGCAATGGCGCCGCTGACGCGCAACCGTTCGCCGAAGGCGATCCCGAACGACCTGAACGTGACCTATTACGAACAGCGCGCCGGTGCCGGGTTGATCATCACCGAGGGCACGCCGGTGACGCAGCAGGGCCAGGGTTATGCCGACGTTCCGGGTCTCTACCTGCCGCAGGCCGTGGACGGATGGAAGAAGGTCACCGAGGCGGTCCATGCCAGGGGCGGCAGGATCGTGACGCAGCTATGGCATGTCGGGCGCGTCTCCCACGTCTCGCTGCAGCCGGACGGAGCGGCTCCGGTAGCGCCCTCCCCGGTTCCCGCAGGAGGCAAGACCTACATCATCAATGCCGACGGAAGCGGCGAGTTCACGGAAACCTCCGCGCCGCGCGCCCTCGAAATCTCCGAAATTGCCGGCATCGTCGACGATTTCCGCAAGGCTGCGCGGGCTGCCGTCGATGCCGGGTTCGACGGCGTCGAGATCCACGGTGCGAATGGCTATCTCATCGACCAGTTCCTGAAGACCGGCGCGAACCAGCGTACGGATGAATACGGCGGCTCCGTCGAAAACCGTTCCCGCTTCCTGCTTCAGGTTGTCGATGCCGTGTCGCATGAAATCGGTTCAGGCCGCACCGGCATCCGCCTCTCCCCGACCACCCCCGCGAACGGTATCGCGGATGCGGATCCGCAGACGATCTTCAACTATGTCGCCGAGCAACTGGCCGGCCGCAAGCTCTCGTTCATCCATGTCATCGAGGGAGCAACCGGCGGCGACCGCGGCCACCAGTACGAAGGCGCGGCGTTCGACTACGAAGCGTTCAAGGCGGCCTACCGGAACGCCGGCGGCACCGCAGGCTGGATGGTCAACAACGGCTATGACCGCGAGACGGCGATGCAGGCAATAGCAAGCGGGCACGCCGACATGGTGTCGTTCGGCCGCCTGTTCATCGCCAATCCTGATCTGGTCAAACGACTGAAGACGGGCGTGGCCCTCAACGAGCCGGACCGCAGCACGTTTTATGGCGGCGGCGCCAAGGGCTACACCGACTACCCCTCGCTGCAGGCGGCGGCAGCTTGAAGGACCATAAAGGGGCGCCCTCCGCGCCCCTTTATTCTTTTGCAGGCCAGGCGGATCGCGCGATAAGCACGGCGACTGCAGTAATAGCGGCGGCGTTCGCCGGATGGAGCGCCTTGGCCCAACCGCCGTCTGCCATGATGAAGGCGAACTGCAGTACATAGAGGGCGGCGAGAAGCGCGATCGGCCAACGCTGCGCTCGCAGTGCGCCGCTACGCCACGACATCAACAGCAGCGCCAGGATCGGCAGGGCGAGAGCGACTCCGGCGGCGGCGTGAATTTCCCACAAGACGCCGTCATGAAAGAGGGCAAGCCCCGCCAGGTAGACCTGGACCATGATCAGCGCCGGCAAGATCAGCGCGGTCACCGAGAAGACAGGGCGCGAAGCGGCCGGACCGGACGATCTCATGCCACCCGCCCCGCGTTCCGTCCGACGAGCACGGAAACCGCATCGCTTTGCGGATCGAGGCAGCCGAGGCCGGCAAGCGTCGCGCGCATCGCTACATCCAGCGGCGTATGCGGTTCCTCGCCCAGCACCGACAGCAGCCTGTCGTTCCTCATGAGGATCGGCGTCTGCCAGAGGTAGCGCATCTCCACAAGCTCCCGAAACAGAGGCACGAACGGCGAGCCGAGGCGCATTGTCCACCAGGGAAAGCGCTTTTCCCTCACCGGCCGGCCAACCACCCGCTGCATGGCGTTCCTCATCTGCTGTCCGTCATGGTCCCACACCCCTTGCATGTGAAAGCGCCCGAAGGTCGGCAGGCGGTCGCGACGATCCACCAGCCTCAGCATCGTCTCCGCAACATCCGGCAGATACGCCCATTGATGCCCAATGCCGGGCTTGCCTGGATTGAAGACCGATGTCACCGGCTTGCCCGGCTTCACCATCCCCTGCGATAACCAGCTGTTTCCGGCACCGGGGCCAAAGAAGTCTCCTGCCCGCACGATCAGTACCGGCACGCCGCGATCCGACGCCGTCTTCAACCGGTCCTCCATCTCGACCCGGATCCTGCCCTTGCGGGTTGTCGGGCGCTGGAGGCTTTCCTCCGTCACATTCGCCAGGACTTCGGGCCCGTAATTGTAGACGGTGCCCGGGAGTAGTATCCGCGCGCCCACCGCCGTCGCCGCCGATATCGTATTGTCCAGCATGGGAAGAACCAGCGTCGCCCAGTCCTTGTAGCCAGGCGGATTAACCGCGTGAACGATCAGTTCCGCCCCCTGTGCGGCGGCAAGGACATCCTCCGCCTTCAGGGCGTCGCCTTTTCGCCACTGAAGCCGGCCGTCCAGTTCCGGCTCCGGCTTCGTGCCGCCGCGGGTCAAGCAGCGGACAGTCCAGCCGCGATCGACAAGGCCACGCGCCACGTGGCCGCCTATGCCTCCCGTTGCGCCAAGCACGAGCGCAGTAG
>DASUPM010000324.1:0-3513 GCA_036281095.1 Pseudorhizobium sp. | reverse complement strand
AGTTCCGGCATTCCAGGCTGTCATTCGCCTTCAGGCGTGCCCATTCGTGCTGGGCGAGCCGCAGGCGTTCATCGAGGAATTTCTGCCGCGTGTTGATCGTGCCGAAGATCTTGCCCCAGACCTCCTTCGAAGCCTGCATCTTGCGTGCGATCTTGTCCGTCCATTCATGCGGCACGTGGCAGTCGGGGCAGGAGGCACGGACCCCCGAGCGGTTGGAGAAATGGATCGTCCGGGTCAGTTCCTCGTAAACGTTGGTTTCCATTTCGTGGCAGCTCACACAGAAGGCCTCGGTGTTGGTCAGTTCCAACGCGGTGTTGAACGCGCCCCAGAAGATCACCCCTCCGACGAAGCCGCCGAGGGTCAGGAAAGCGAGGCTGAGGGTCGCGGCGGGCGTGCTCAGCACTTTCCACACCCAGGCTGCCAGGCGCTTGATGCTGTCCATGCCCTAGTGCTCCTGTTCGCCGAGGTGTTCCACTCCCATTTCGCTCATGTCGCGAAAGGTATTGGGAACGAGAGGGTTCACCTCCGCCTGAGGCACGTGGCATGCGGTGCAGAAGTAGCGCCGTGGGGAGACGTCCGCCAGCATCTGGCCCTCCCGCGTCATGTAGTGGGTGACGCTGATCATCGGCGCCCCGGAGCCTTCCGTAAACTCTCGCCGGTGGCAGGAAAGACAGCGGTTGGTGTTGACCGATAGTTGATAGCCTTCGATCGAATGGGGAATGACCGGCGGCTGGTCCGGATAGGCGCGCATCTTCCGGATGTCGTCGACATTCCACTTCGGCATTGGTTTTGCCGGTAGGGTTTCCATCTTCTCCGGCGGCCCCGACAACTGCGGAACCGTCTGGGCAAGCACGGCACCAGCGATGAACAGAGCGGCCGAAGCTGCGGCCAGTCGGATCGGGCCGCGGCTCCGGCGACGGGTACGATTTTGACAGCGCATTTCTTGTAATCCGTCTGTTTGGAGATTGGATCTGTGGCGTCCAGCGTGACCTTGTTGATCAACTGGCTGGCGTCGAACCAGGGTACGAAGATCACGCCGGGCGGCATGCGGTTGCGACCGCGGGTCTCGACGCGGGAGCGGATTTCGCCGCGCCTCGAGACGATCCGGATTTCTGCTCCCTGATTGATGCCGCGATCGCGCGCGTCGTCCGCATTCATGAAACAGCGGGCACCGGGGAAGGCCTTGTAGAGTTCCGGCACGCGCATTGTCATCGACCCGGAATGCCAGTGCTCCAGCACGCGTCCGGTGACCAGCCAGATGTCGTATTCGTCATCGGGCGATTCTGCCGGCGGTTCGTAGGGCACGGCGAGGATGACGGCCTTGCCGTCCGGGCGTCCGTAGAATTTCACTCCCTCGCCGGGCTTCACATAGGGGTCGTAGCCTTCGCGATAGCGCCACTTCGTTTCCTGGCCGTCCACCACCGGCCAGCGCAGGCCGCGCTCCTCGTGGTAGCGGTCATAGGGCGCAAGGTCGTGGCCATGGCCGCGACCGAATTCCGCGTATTCCTCGAAAAGGCCCTTCTGGATGTAGAAGCCAAACGCCTCCGCTTCCCGATTGGCATAGTTCCTGTCGACTTCCTCCAGGGAGAAGCGGTCGACCTTACCGTTCCGGTACAGGACGTCGAACAGGGTCTTTCCGCGATATCTCGGATGAGCCTCCAGTATTTCGGCGGGCCAGACCTCGTCGGTGGTGAACCGCTTGGAGAATTCCACCAACTGCCACAGATCCGACCGAGCTTCGGCAGGCGCATTGACCAACTGATGCCAGACATGGGTTCGTCGTTCGGCGTTGCCGTAAGCGCCTTCCTTCTCCACCCACATCGCCGCCGGCAGGATCAGGTCCGCCGACATCGCGGTGATGGTGGGATAGGCGTCGGATACGACGATGAAGTTGTCGGGATTGCGGTAGCCCTGATAGGTTTCGTTCCTGGTGTTGGGCGCCGCCTGCACGTTGTTGTTGACCTGGACCCAATAGAAATTGAGTTTGCCGTCCTTCAGCATCCGGTCCTGCTGAACGGCATGATAGCCGGGCTTGTCCGGTAGAAGCCCTTCCGGCAGGCGCCAGATTTCTTCCGCGTGGTGGCGGTGCTCCGGATTGGTGACCACCATGTCGGCCGGCAGCCGGTGGGCGAAGGTGCCCACTTCGCGGGCCGTGCCGCAGGCCGAGGGCTGGCCTGTGAGCGAGAAGGGGCCGCTTCCCGGCTCCGAGATCTTGCCCGTCAGCAGATGCAGGTTGTAGACCATGTGGTTCGCCCAGACGCCGCGTGTGTGCTGGTTGAAGCCCATGGTCCAGAGCGACATCACCTTCCGGTTCGGGTCGGCGTAGAGTTCCGCAAGCTCCTCCAGGAAGCCCGGGTCGGCGCCGCTGAGTTCAGCGGTTTTCTCCAGGGTATAGTCCGAGACGAACTCCTTGAACGCCTCGAAGCCGATCGGTTCCATCTTCGTCGGGTCGCCGGCATTGGTGGCCTTCAGTTCGAGGGGATCCTCAGGCCTCAGACCGTAGCCGATATTGTCGACGCCCTTCATGAAGGTGGTGTGGTTTCGCACGAAGTCTTCGTTGACGCGCCCCGTCGTGATGATGTGGTTGGCGATGTAGTTCATGATCGCCAAGTCGGTGCTCGGCGTGAAGATGATTGGGATGTCGGCAAGATCCATGCTGCGATGGGTGAAGGTGGACAACACCGCGACCTTCACATGCTCGTGCCCGAGACGGCGGTCCGCGAGGCGGGTCCACAGGATCGGGTGCATCTCCGCCATGTTCGAACCCCAGAGCACGAAAGCGTCGGCGTGTTCGAAGTCGTCGTAGCAACCCATCGGCTCGTCCATGCCGAAGGTGCGCATGAAGGCGTAGGCGGCCGACGCCATGCAGTGCCGCGCGTTCGGATCGAGATTGTTGGAGCGGAAACCGCCGCGCATCAGCTTGGTCGCGGCGTAGCCCTCGAAGATCGTCCACTGGCCCGAGCCGAACATGCCGACGGCTTCCGGTCCCTTTTCCCGCAGCACCTTCTTGCACTGCTCGGCCATTACGTCGAAGGCCTCTTCCCAACTCACCGGCTCGAATTCGCCATCCTTGGCGTATTGGCCGCCCCGCTTGCGCAGAAGCGGCGTCTGGAGCCGGTCTTCGCCATACATGATCTTCGAAAGGAAGTATCCCTTGATGCAGTTGAGGCCGCGATTGACCTCCGCCTGCATATCACCGTGAGTGGCGACGACCTGCCCTTCCTTGACGCCGACCATGACGCCGCAGCCGGTACCGCAGAACCGGCAGGGAGCCTTCGACCACTTGATTTCCAGCGATTCCACTCCGCCCGGAACCGGCTGAGCAGCGGCCGGAAGCGAGATTCCTGCCGTCGCCGCGGCAATGCCTGCTGCGTGTGCTTTCAGTAGATTACGCCGCGTCAGTTCTGCGCTCATCCGCCAAAGCCTCCTCGTCCTCTGCATGTTCAAAAACCATGTTGGCAGCGACCACGCCCGCCAAACCCGAAATTTCCGACAGCGTTGCGCCCAACTCGC
>DASUPM010000323.1:0-2650 GCA_036281095.1 Pseudorhizobium sp. | reverse complement strand
TGCCGCCGCTGGCGACGCTGATGCTGGAGCAGGATTGAGGAGCAGTTCCGGCCGGCACCGCCGGCGGACAGGCATAGAGAATCATGGGGCCCGCGAGGCGTCGCAGAATGCCGCCGGGCGGTCCCCGAAGAACTGATCTTGGGGAGGACAAATGGTGGAAAAACGTACGCAACCTCTGGCCCGTGATGCCATGGCCTATGTTCTCGCCGGCGGCCGCGGCAGCCGACTGAAGGAACTGACCGACCGGCGCGCCAAGCCGGCGGTCTATTTCGGCGGCAAGGCCCGCATCATCGACTTCGCGCTATCCAACGCATTGAACTCCGGCATCCGCCGCATCGGCGTCGCCACGCAATACAAGGCGCATTCGCTGATCCGCCACATGCAGCGCGGCTGGGGCTTCCTGCGACCCGAGCGCAACGAGAGCTTCGACATCCTGCCGGCCTCCCAGCGCGTCTCGGAGACGCAGTGGTACGAGGGCACGGCCGACGCCGTCTACCAGAACATCGACATCATCGAGGCCTACAACCCGGAATACATGGTCATCCTGGCGGGCGACCACGTCTACAAGATGGACTACGAATACATGCTCCAGCAGCATGTCGATTCCGGCGCCGACGTGACGGTCGGCTGCCTGGAGGTCCCGCGGATGGAGGCCACCGCCTTCGGCGTCATGCATGTCGACGAAAAAGACCAGATCATCGCTTTCGTCGAAAAGCCCGCCGATCCGCCCGGCATGCCGGACAAGCCGGATTTCGCCCTCGCATCGATGGGCATCTACGTCTTTCGCACGAAATTTCTGTTCGAGGCGTTGAAGCGTGACGCTTCGGACCCTGCGTCCAGCCGCGACTTCGGCAAGGACATCATTCCCTGGATCGTCAAGAACGGAAAAGCCGTCGCCCACCGCTTCGCCAGTTCCTGCGTCCGCTCCGATTTCGAGAAGGAGGCCTATTGGCGCGACGTCGGCACGATCGAAGCCTATTGGCAGGCCAATGTCGACCTGACGGGCGTGCTGCCGGAACTCGACATCTACGACAAGTCCTGGCCGATCTGGACCTATGCGGAGATCACCCCGCCGGCGAAATTCGTCCATGACGACGAGGACCGCCGCGGCTCCGCCATCTCTTCCGTCGTGTCCGGCGATTGCATCATCTCCGGTTCGAGCCTGCACCGCAGCCTGCTCTTCACCGGCGTCCGCGCGAATTCCTATTCGAGGCTTGAGAGTGCCGTCGTGCTTCCGAATGTCAGGATCGGACGGCGAGCCCAGCTTCGCAACGTCGTCATTGATTCCAATGTAACCATTCCGGAAGGGCTGGTGGTCGGCGAGGATCCGGAACTCGATGCGCGTCGCTTCCGGCGCACCGAGAACGGCATCTGCCTGATCACCCAGCCGATGATCGACAAACTGGACCTGTAGCACCGCATGAATGTCCTTTCGGTCGCCTCGGAAATCTACCCGCTGGTCAAGACGGGCGGCCTCGCAGACGTTGCGGGTGCCCTGCCGCTGGCCCTCAAGGAGCACGGCGTGCGCACCCGCACGCTCGTGCCCGGCTACCCCGCCGTCATCCGCACGATCGGCGACGACGCCCAGCCCTGCCTCTCCTTCGACGATCTGTTCGGACACCCGGCCAGGGTGCTGCAGGCCGATCACGAAGGGCTCGACCTGCTGGTCCTCGACGCGCCCGCACTCTACGACCGCCCCGGCGGCCCCTATGTCGGGGCGGATGGCAAGGACCACCCGGACAACTGGCGCCGCTTCGCCGCCCTTTCCCGGGCCGGGGCCGAGATTGCCCTCGGCCGCATCGAAGGCTGGCGGCCGGATCTCGTTCATCTGCACGACTGGCAAACGGGACTTCTCCCCGCCTATCTGCGCTATGCGGACAGGCCTGCCCCGCCGAGCCTGATGACGATCCACAACATCGCGTTCCAGGGCCAGTACGGCGTCGATGTCTTCCCGCATCTCGGCCTGCCGCCGGATGCCTATGCGATCGACGGCGTCGAATACTACGGAGGCGTCGGCTATCTGAAGGCAGGCCTGCAGTCCGCGACCGCCATCAGCACCGTCAGCCCCACCTATGCGGAGGAAATCCTGACGCCGGAGTTCGGCATGGGACTGGAAGGCGTGCTCGCCGCCCGTTCCGGCGATCTCCACGGCATCGTCAATGGCATCGATGCCGAGGTTTGGGACCCGAAACGCGACCCGCTGCTCAAGGAAAACTACAGCACGTCGAGCCTGAAGAGCCGCGAAAGGAACAAGCGCGCGGTCGCCGAGCGCTTCGGCCTGCAGCAGGACGACGGCCCGCTGTTCTGCGTCGTATCGCGGCTGACCTGGCAGAAGGGCATGGACCTCCTGGCGGAGGTCGCCGATGACATCGTTCGGCAGGGCGGCCGCCTCGCGGTCCTCGGCTCGGGCGATGCAGCACTCGAGGCCGCCTTCCACGCCGCAGCCGCCCGCCATCGGGGCCGGATTGCCATCGTCACCGGCTATGACGAGCCGCTGTCGCATCTGATGCAGGCGGGCTCCGATGCCATCCTCATCCCCTCGCGGTTCGAGCCCTGCGGGCTGACCCAGCTCTACGGCCTCCGCTATGGTTGCGTTCCCGTCGTCGCCCGCACCGGCGGCCTGAACGACACGGTCATCGACGCCAATCCC
>DASUPM010000322.1:0-2895 GCA_036281095.1 Pseudorhizobium sp. | reverse complement strand
CTCGGCGACCAACAAGGATCTCATCGAGGAGGTAAGGGAAGGGCGGTTCCGCGAGGACCTCTATTACAGGCTGAACGTCTTCCCGATCACCATTCCGGCGCTCAGGAAGCGCAAGGAGGATGTACCTCACCTCGCCCGCCTGCACGGCGCGCAAAAGCTTCACCTGCACCTCGGGGGGTAGGTCGCCGAGTTCGTCGAGGAACAGGGTACCGCCGTCAGCCTCGGCGAACTTGCCGGCCTGGCGCTCGCCGGCGCCGCCCGGGCCCCCATCGCCGCCGAAAAGGACGCTTTCCATCTGTTCGACGGGAATGGCGCTGCAGTTCACTGCAACGAAGGGCTTGCCGCCGCGCTCGCTGCCGGCATGGATGGCTTTCGCGACAAGCTCCTTGCCGACCCCCGGCTCGCCTTCGAGCACCACGGGGATCGTGGACTGAGCCGCTCGCTGCGCCAGGTCAACGACACGCATCATGTCGGCACTCGCCGACACGATGTCGTCGAAGGTTGCCGTTCCAGAGCGCGTCCTGTGGCCGGCCCTGCCGCGACCCTGCGTGAGCTTCACGGCGTTTTCGACCGCAGCGGCTATCCGTTCGGCCGAGACGGGCTTCACGACGAAATCGAAGGCCCCCGACCGCATGGCCTGCACTACGGCGGCACTTCCGGCATCGCCCGCCTGGACGATCACCGGCGTTTCCGGGCCGATCTTGCGGATTGCCGCAAGCAGGCCCTGGCTATCCGTCCCCGGCGCCACCAGATCGGCGACGACCACGCTGATCTTTTGACGGTGCTGGCGCAGGAACTCCAGGCCGGCCGGCCAGTTCTCGGCCAGGTGCACGACATGGCCGTAGCCTTCGAGCCCGTTCTTCAAGAGACGGCGCTGGGTTGAATCAGTGTCTATAACGAGGATTTGGGCAATCATGCTCGGCTCCCGACATCAATCATAATGTCCCGGTAGGGTTGGGTATGCCGCAGGTTGTGCCAGAAAGCCTTGAACATCATCTTTTTAGAAACGCTTGCATTTTAACGGCCTTCACGGAAAACAGGGCCATTGAAAACGACGTGATTGGAAGGAACAGGTGAATGAGACGCCCCGAGACATCGAGACCGGCAGCCCGGGCCCCTGCGGAGCAGACGGCCGCCTCTGATCCGGCCCTCGGCCTCCTGCCGGTCTGGAAGCTGTCGGATCTCTATCCCTCGCGTGACTCCGCCGAATTCAAGAGGGATATGGAAGAGGCCGCGGCCCTCTCGAAGGCCTTCGAGAAGAGGTGGAAGGGCCGGCTCGGCGAGGCTGCCGGGAAGACCGGCGGCGACGGGCTGGGACAGGCGCTCGCCGACTATGAAGCGCTGGAAGACCTGCTCGGCCGCCTCGGCTCCTTTGCCGGCCTCACCTATTTCTCCGACACCTCCAATCCCGCGAACGGCAAGTTCTACGGCGACGTGCAGTCGAAGCTGACGGATCTGTCCGCGCATCTTCTGTTCTTTGCGCTGGAGCTCAACCGCATCGAGGATGCGGTGATGGACGAGGCGCTGGCGAACGACCCGCTGGCCGGCCACTACCGCCCCTGGATCGTCGATCTGCGCAAGGACAAGCCGTTCCAGCTCGACGACAGGCTGGAACAGCTCTTCCTCGAAAAGTCGATGACCAGTGCTGCAGCCTTCAACCGCCTGTTCGACGAGACCATGACAGAGCTTCGTTTCGAGGTGGACGGCGAAAAGCTGCCGCTCGAAATCGCCCTGAACATGCTGCAGGAGCCGGAAGAGGCTGTGCGCCGCAAGGCGGCCGAAGCGCTGTCGAAGACCTTCCAGCAGAACATCCGCGTCTTCACGCTGATCACGAACACGCTGGCCAAGGACAAGGATATCTCCGACCGCTGGCGCGGCTTCGAGGACATCGCCGATTCACGCCACCTCGCCAACCGGGTGGAGCGTGAGGTGGTCGACGCACTCGCCGCCGCCGTTCGCGACGCCTATCCCCGCCTCTCCCATCGCTATTACAAGATGAAGGCAAAGTGGCTCGGCATGGACCAGATGAATTTCTGGGACCGCAACGCGCCGCTGCCGGAGACGCCCAAGGCGCTGATCTCGTGGCCGGACGCGAAGGAAACAGTGCTCTCAGCCTATGCCGGCTTCGCGCCCGAGATGGCCGATATCGCCCGCCGCTTCTTCGAGGAGGAGTGGATCGACGCTCCGGTTCGCCCGGGCAAGGCGCCCGGCGCCTTCGCCCATCCGACCGTCCCCTCGGCCCATCCCTACGTGCTGGTCAACTACATGGGCAAGCCGCGCGACGTGATGACGCTCGCCCATGAGCTCGGCCACGGTGTGCACCAGGTATTGGCCGGCGAACAGGGCGCCCTCATGGCACAGACCCCGTTGACGCTCGCCGAAACCGCCTCCGTCTTCGGCGAGATGCTGACCTTCCGCGCCCTCCTCGACAAGACGAAGGACGGCAAGGAACGCAAGGCCATGCTCGCCCAGAAGGTCGAGGACATGATCAACACGGTCGTGCGGCAGATCGCCTTCTACGAATTCGAGCGCAAGCTTCACACTGCCCGCAAGGACGGCGAACTGACGGCCGAGCAGATCGGCGAACTGTGGCTGTCGGTCCAGTCCGGGAGCCTCGGACCGGCCATCCGCATCTCCGAGGGTTACGAGACGTGGTGGGCCTATATTCCCCACTTCATCCACTCGCCCTTCTACGTCTATGCCTATGCCTTCGGAGACTGCCTGGTGAACTCGCTCTATGCGGTCTACCAGAACGCCGAGCCCGGCTTCCAGCAGAAGTATTTCGAACTCCTGAAGGCGGGCGGCACCAAGCACCATTCGGAACTCCTGAAGCCGTTCGGCCTCGACGCGACCGATCCCTCCTTCTGGTCCAGGGGCCTGTCGATGATCGAGGGC
>DASUPM010000321.1:0-3788 GCA_036281095.1 Pseudorhizobium sp. | reverse complement strand
GAGACTCTGAGTGGCGACCACAGCAAGTACCACGAACAACCAGACGATCGGATAGACCTGGTTGGCATCGAGGAGCGGCATCCCGAACAAGGACAGCGGCGGGATGCCCGCGATACCGTTGAATCCACCGATCCATTCCAGATTGCCGAACAGATAGAAGATCGCCATGCCCCATGCGATGGTACCGAGCGGCAGGTAGTGACCGGACAGTCGCACCGTGATAAGGCCAATCAGCACAGCGGCGACACCGGTGGCCAGGATCGCCAGGGGAAGGGTGAGCCATGGCGACAAGCCATACTGAGTCGTCAGCACGGCGGTTGTGTAAGCGCCAAAACCGACAAAGGCTGCCTGTCCGAACGAGGTCATGCCGCCCACGCCGGTCAGAATCACCAGGCCCAGCGACACCAGACTTGCAAGACCGATCAGGTTCAGAAGCGAAACCCAGAATATCGGCATGCCCGGAATGTAGGCGACGAGAAGAAGAGCGAGAGCAATCGCGGCGGGAACGAAGTGTCGGGTCATGATCTATTCCTCTTCCGGGTGCGGCGCGAAGATGGATCGCCAGATGAGGACGGGAATGATCAGGCCGAACACGATGACCTCCTTGTAGGCGCTTGCCCAGAACGAAGAAAACGCTTCGGCGATACCGATGGAAAACGCACCGAGGACAGCGAGGAGATAGCTTCCAAAACCACCGATGATGGCAGCGATGAAGCCCTTCAGGCCGATCAGGAAGCCGCTATCGTAGTAGAGTGTCGTGATCGGCGAGATCAGGATTCCGGATACCGTGCCGATCAGCGCCGCCATCAAGAACGCCGTCATGCCGGCATTGGCGGGCGAAATGCCGACAAGCCCGGCACCACGACTACTGACGGCCGCCGCGCGTAGCGCCTTTCCCTCCAGGCTTCCGTGAAAGAATGCGTAGAGCAGCAACAGGACGAGAGCCGTCAGAATGAGAACAAGAATGCTCTGTCCGGACACCAGGAGCGGGCCAAGTTCGTAGCTGATGTCCAGGATTTCCTCGGTGCGATAGCCCTCGGCGCCGAAGAATAGCAGACCGAGACCGGTCATCATCCAATGCACGCCGACCGATACAATAAGCAGGTTGAGGATTGAACTTTCTGCCATGGACTTGAAGAAGATCAGATAGATGTACGGCCCCATCGGCACGACGATTGCCAGCGTCAACAGAAATCGAGCAGGACTGCCGAACTTGCCGACGCCCAGCCAGCAAAGCGCCAGTATGATGAGCGGAAGCAGGAAACAGCCGGACCCTATCACAATCAACCTGCGGAGATGGATCGACCGTCGTTGCCTGGCGATTTCCCGTATACCGGCAGCGATCCCCAGCCCGAGAACCATCCAGACAGAGCCCGGGATCTGGCTCCGTTCCAACGCCGAAAGCGTCAGTCCCGCATAGGCGACAAAGTCGCCCTGTGCGATGAAGATGATCCGCGTCACCGAAAAGAGCAGAACGAAGGCGACGGCAAGCAGCGCATAGATCGCGCCACTCAAAACGCCGTCTTGAAACAGAAACAAAAAAATCAAGCTATCCATCGCAATCGCAATTCTCGGTTTAATGTTTGTGGCATGCCGCGGCAGTTGCCGCGACATGCCTGTCCTGGGAGGACTTATCTCGCCGGCAGGTATTTGAACTCGCCGTTGCTGACGGTGATCAGGACGCGGCTGCGCGCGTCATGGCCGAAATGATCGGTCGGACTGGTGTTGTAGACACCGTTGACCGACACGACATTCTTCTGATTTTCGAGACCATCACGCAGCGCGGCGCGGAACTCCCGCGTACCGGGTGCGCCCTTCTTGAGGGCTTCCGGAATTGCGGCCGCCACCAGTTGACCCGCGTCATACATCATTCCGCCGAAGGCTGAGACCGATCCCTTCCCATGGGCCGCCTCATATTTTCTGGTATACTCGACGCCGACCGCCTTTGATGGATGATCGTCAGGCAACTGCTCTGCGACAACCACAGGGCCGACCGGCAGGATGCTGCCCTCGACGGCCTTGCCGCCGACGCGGATATAGTCACGTGTCGCCGATCCGTGGGTTTGGTAGATCGCACCATCAAAGCCGCGCTCCCTCAGACCGGCAACAGGCAGAGCCGAAGGCGTGCCGGAAGCGGCAACAAGAATGGCGTCAGGCTTGTCGCTGTAGAGCTTAAGTACTTGGCCAATCACACTCGTGTCAGTTCGGGCAAATCGCTCGACCGATGTCATCTCCACACCGGAACCTTCAATCATCGCGGTGACGGTCTTCAGCCAGTCCTCGCCATAAGCATCCGAATAACCTATGAAGCCGAGCTTCTTCACACCGCTACTCTTCATATGTTCGACAAGCGCGCTCGCCATCTGCTCGTTCTTCTGGACCGAACGGAACGTCCATTTTTCAACGTTCTCCGGAACGTTGACTGGTGCGAGAGCGATGATCGGGGTCTGCGCTTCGGCTGCGACCGTGGCGGCGGAAGCGGACGTTGGAGCAGATGAAGAACCGATGATGACATCCGCCTCGTCGCTGTCTACGCATTTGCGGGCATTGCGAGTCGCACCAGTCGGATCTGTCGCATCATCATAAACGACATAGCGGATGCCGGTGTCACCGACCTTGGTCGGTAGGAATGCCACCGTGTTCTGCTCGGGTATGCCGAGTGACGCGGCCGGGCCGGTGGCGGATACGGTGATGCAGACGGTCACCTCGGCGGCGATCGCCGAGACCGGTAGCAATGTCAGAAGCGGTAGCAATGTCAGTGTTCGTTTCATTCCAATTTTCCTCCCTGGATGAGAATGACTAGGCTTTTTCCCCCAGCTGATGGCGGGGCTTCGTCTCATAGACTCCCGCTTCCGGCGCTTGTCTCACGACGTCGGGCATCATAGTTTCGCCGTTGCGGCCGAAACGACGCAGATTCACGATGCTGTTCGAAATCGACACGGTGTCCGAAAGGACGAACAATGCGAAAAACCGTAGGGCCGCATCGAGGCTCGACCGTAGCTCCGGATCTTCCGCGCGGGCAACCACCGCCCGGGCCATCAGACAACCACCCGTGACCAAGGCCGCGAGACGAAGAAACGGTGTTGCTACGCACAGGGCGTCCTGCTCGCGGTTTTGCAGCAGGTTCATCATGTCGGTCAGACGTGCGCGCAACATGCGGCAGCCGTTGCCGAGCAGATCGCCAACTGCAGCAAGCTCGGGCTCTGAAACAGCCAGTTGCGCCGCCGTCTGCTCGAAGCGATCTATCATTGAGAGGAAATGTGGGGCGCCGCTGCCAACGAGCTTGCGCGTCAGGAAATCGATGGCGTGAATGCCATTCGTACCTTCATAGATGCTGGTCACACGGGCGTCACGCCACAGCTGAGCAATGCCCGTATCTTCCACATATCCCATGCCACCATGAATCTGGATGGCGAACGAGGCCATCTCGATACCGCTATCGGTGCAATAGGCTTTGGCAATCGGCGTGAGGATGTCTGCCTCGATCCGTGCGGCCTCCCGTTCGTCCTCGGTCGCGCAGCGCCTTGAACGGTCTATGGCATCGGCGGTCGAAAGCGCAATGAACCTCGCAGCTGTCGTGGTACTGCGCATCGTCATCAACATGCGCCAGACATCCGGATGGGTATCAATCGTTGCCATGCCGGCGCTGCCGCGCGTCCTGCCCTGACGGCGCTCGGAAGCAAAGTCGAAAGCGGCCTGGGTTGCTCGCTCGCCGACGGCCACACCCTGCATGGCCACCGCCAGCCGGGCACTGTTCATCATCGTGAACATGACGGCCAGACCACGAT
>DASUPM010000320.1:0-13415 GCA_036281095.1 Pseudorhizobium sp. | reverse complement strand
TCGGCCTCAAAGCGCAGCCAGATCGCATCCGGCATGCCGCGCACCCCGAACTTGATCGCGGCCGCCTCTGCCTGGTTCATCGTGTCCAGACCTTCGTTGGCCTGGTCTCGATCTTTGTCCCAGACGTACTCGACAAAGCCGCCCGTCTTTTTCTTTTTCGGAACACGCCGCTCGGCAGTGAGCTGCCGGTAGTATTCGTCCTCCATGCCACGCGGGAAGCCGACGTAGCCCCGCTCCAGCGGATCGGTCTTTCCGACGTTGCGATAGAGCGCCATCTTCAGAACTGAGCCGTTGAAGTTGTAGAACCGCTTCGAGTATTTGAGCGGCTTTCCGGTGCGGTGGTTGTGTTCCTTCTTGACCCGCTGCAATAGCGGAGCGTTCTCACTCTTGGCACCACGCACCATGACCAACTTGCTCGCCGGATGACGCCTCGCCCACTCCCAGACCTCTTCGGTGTAGGCGTTACCGTCGATCGCACTCAGGTCGGGAGCAATCCGGTGACCGCAGGCGTTCTGCCACTTGTGATCGAGAAGCGCGTCAAGCCGCGCCTGACATTCGGCCGTGGAGACGTGGCCGGGTATCACCCCATAATCCACGACCCACCGACGAAATTCCGTTCCCCATGCAACCGCCTGCCATTCGACACGATCGTCTTGGCAGTCGATCCCCAGGGTGAGGACAAGCCCGCCGATCGGGATCTTGCCGCGATCGCGATCGGAATTCGCACCCCGATCCCGCAACGTCTCCCAGGGCGGTGCCTCGCCGGCTGTCACGTAAGCCCGGCCGACCGTGTCGTTCAGGAAGGTTTGCTCGGAGGCGGGGTCACCCTTCGCTGCCAGCCATTCGCGCGCGATCCGTTCCCAACTCTGCAGAGCGGAAATCACCGACCATAGGTAGAAGGATCGATGATGACGCTTGGCGGAGGGGTTCGACGCGCGCCACTCGCCGCGGCGCGCGATATCCATGCGATGATGTTCCTCAATGTCGCATCCGCATTCCTCGCACGAGAAGTGCGCTCGCTCCGGATGCTGCTCATCGAGATTTGAAAGCAGGTTCTCCCATTCGAGCGTCTGCATGTGCTCGCAGTGAGGACAGGGAACGAACAGGCGCTCCTGCGATCCATCCTCGTAGTTCTTCGTGATCCGGCACCCCGGCATGACGAGGGGGGTCGATATCTTGAGGATTTTTGCGAACTCGAATGCACGCGATCGGCTATCGGCCTGCTTCTCAGGATCTCCGCCCGAATTCGTTTCCCACTTCGAAAGGTCATCCTGCACCTGCCGGGTCATAGAGACCTGGCTGAGCGACGCCGCCGAGTTGGCACCTGATATCTGGATGGCGCCCCGCCCGTCGACGCGCTCTTTGTAGAGCAAGCTGTCGAGGCCATCCCGGTTCTTCATCGGGAAGAGCTTCGCCAGCGCAGGTGTGTTTCGGAGCATCGGAGCAAGTTTCATCTTGCTCCATCGGCCGGCATTGCTTTCGGTCGGATGGACGTAAAGGAAGTCGCCGGGGTCCATGTCCATTGAACCCAGCGTGAAGATATTCGCAACCACCGTGCCGCCGAGCTGCGCCGACTTCATGATTGTAACGATCCGGCAGGGATCGGACGGCGACAGCGCCCTCAGGATCTCATCGAAGTAGGGGAAAAGCTCCCGGTTGTAATTACCGGGAAACGGGCTTTCTCTCTTCGAGAAGACGATGTTTTCTTCGGCCCATGCGAGATAATCGACGTCAGGTGGAGGGGTGAGGACTTCGGCGAGAACGTCATGCGCCAGGCGCTCCGCGTTGGCAGTCTCGACGATCATGGAACTCATGTCAGCCCACCGTTTCGATGTCCTCGGCCTGAAGCGTGGTTTCGATCGTGTCAGGAAGATCAGCGGCTTCCTTGCGTGCCTGCTTGGCCGCAACCTCCCGAACCTTCCGGAAATCGCGGCGCAGGAGGTGCAGGACGTCCCGCTGCGGAACTTTGAATTCTGACGCGATCGAGGAAGCGAAGTCTGTGAGACCACCCTCGAACACGACCAGCATGCTGGCAGCGACGCGTGTCATGGCAGCTCTCGCCTCGTCGCTTTCCACAAGGGAGCCGGCCGATTTGGCTTCCTCAATCGCGGCGATACGGTTGGCGCGGCGCGCCTGCTCCAGCTTCTGCTGCTTCAGCTCCATGTCGACGCTGGGCGTCGCCGGAGACAGAGGCGGCGCGGAGACGCCCGGCATGGGAACACGTGAGAGGTCGAGCCTCACATTAGGAACCGGCCGAAAAGGGTTTCCCAGATCTAACGCAGGCGGATCAGGATCATCCAGTCGGGTATCTAACCCATTGCCGAGGCGCTGCGAGATGTCGAGCGTAAGCCGCAAATCAGCCTTCGCGCGATCAACGTCGATCTTTGCGCGCTGGCCGGCGCCGACGATCGCATCCGCGCTGATCTGCCCCGCCTTGATAAACTGCGATACCCGCCCCGGAGAGACGTTGATGATGGCAGCAAAGTCGCTCTTCGAAACCAGTGCCATCGCTCAAACTCGACCTTTAATCCTTTAGCGACCTTGAGAACCTTTAGGCTTCAGTTTTAACCTCAGACTGGGCAGATTCAGCAGTCGCGCGGCTCCGTGTGGGGGTTTTTCCCGGATACGGTCCCTTGAGGGGGGTGGGGGTCGGGGCCGGGGGGAGGGTGTGACCGATCCGCAACACGCCCGCCGGGCGGGTCGAAGGTCAGGGCATCAGGTCCCGAAGCACCTTGCCTACCCGCTCTTGAAGCAGCGGCCCTGCGACGCGATCGAATGCCGCCTTCGTGGCACCCCTCGTCATCTCGACTGGGATGAAGACACCGGATCGGGCGAAGGTGTAGTGGCGGCTTCCGCCCTTCACGCTCTTGTGGCGCTCGACGCGAACCATGACATGGCCGTCCCACTGGGGAACCTCCACCCGGTCAGGCCACCAGCCCCCGCGCATGAACGCTCCGGGGTACAGCGTGGATTGCCCGAAGGGACGGGCAACAACGCCGGCCTCGGTCTCTTTCGGGTTAAGGTACTTCAGGCGGATGTTTCCGCCCCGCGTCACCATCTCGTAGGAAAGCCTGCCGAACGTGGCCTTCATCGGGTCGCCGATCGCCTTGACGATCGTCTTGCGCGGCAAACCTGTCTGCGTCGTCAGATTGCGCACCACGACGGTCTTTGCCCGCCCGCCGACCTGGTTGACGATGCGCGGGAGCACCTTCGGATACTTCTGGTGCAGATCGATGACGCGCTTGCCGTAACGATGGAATACCTGATCGGCCCACGCGACGTTCACTATGCGCTGAACCGCCACGCCTTCCTCCTGAGAAGATACGAGAAAAGGCGGCCCGATCGGACCGCCTCGAAGACATGGCTCACGCTACGGCCTTGAATCGATGTCTCAGGAGAGACCGTCAAGGCTGGGTTGCGATTGTCCGTCGCCCTTGGCCTTGATGAAGGCCGGTTCTCGCAGCCCGAAGGCTGGGATCGGAGGGCGCGGCGCGAATCCGCAGTGGCCGTTGAGCAAGAGGACTCTCATAGCTTCCTCAGGAATGCAAGAGGCATGTCGGCGATCTCGAAGGGGTTGCCGTCATAGACGATCCGCACCCGCACCCGCGCTTCGCGGCTCCATTTCACCGCCATCACGACGCACTTCATTTCGGCAAACGGACCGTAGGCGATGACGGCCTCGCTGCCCTCGACTATGCTCTTGTCGGTCGGCATCCGAGAAACCGCCCCCGGCGCAAGCCTCTGAAAGCGCCTCACTTCTTCGTCGCGAACGACCAGATATCCGTTGGCCCCGGCGACAATTCCGAAGATGCCCTTCTGCTTCCGGATGCCGTCAAAGGCCTCCGGCGAGGGCACGAAACGCGCCAGCACATATCCGCCGAAATAGGCCCGCTCCCGCTCAATTTTCTTGCCGCGACGCACCAGCGTCACCTTATCGCGCGGCGCCAGAACCTCGACGCCGCAATCGGCGAAGAGCTTTTCCACAACGAAATCGAAACCGCTCATCACCTGCAGGCAAAACCAGCGGGCATCCCTCGGCCGTAGTTCCACGATCTCGGCCGACGCACGCTGCAGCTGCGCGCGCGCGAGGCGCAACACCCGGCCTTCGCGCTGCTTCCGGCGCTGCTCGATCTCGGCGAGCGCAGCCTCATCCGTAACGATACGAGCAGCTGCTCGTTTACCCCCTGTCATCGAAAACCTCTTTCGCATGCTGTTCAAAAGCTTGAATTCCCCCCGGCCCCCCGGCAGGAAACCAGACAACCCGCATGGCCCCGGTATCGGGGAGCCAGGGATAGACCCCCTCCCCGTGCCACTGGCGCCACTCTTCCCAGACCTCGGAACCGACCGGCACGGCCTCGCAGAACGGCTTGAGCGCCGCGTAGCGCGCATCCACCAGCACCGGGCCTTTGCTGGTGTCCTGCAGGCGGTTGACCTCCGGAAACCCTTCCGCGATCTGCTTCCGGCGCCATTCCTGTTCCTCGAAATCTTCCGGAAAGACCAGGCGCCCATCGGCGGAGACGATCAGCCCCTTCGCGGCCGCATAGCGACGGGCACCATGCATGCCGGATTTTGTCAGGATCTCGAAGGTCGCAAGCGTTTTCGCCCGCGCATCATCGGCCATGTCGAGCCGCACCGGCCCGGCCAGCAGCGCCATGGTCCGAGCCGAGCACCAGGCGGGACCGAACATCGGCGCAGCGATGCGGGTGCCGGCGGACGGCGAAGCGGTTGCCGCCTTCATCGCCGCGACGTCGAGAAATTTCTTGTCGCGCAGATAGACGCCGAGGGAGACGGGCTTGCCGCCACACGCCGCGAGATAATCATCCCGGCGCTCTTCAGCTTGCAGGCGCTCAAGAGGCGTCAGCTTGCCGAACTGCAGCACGGCCCATCGCGTTTCCTTGCCGAGCGAGCCCGGCCACGGATTGTTGTGCCGACCGATTTCGAGAGCCTTCACCCGCCGTTCGAGCGATTTGGAATTTTCTTCCTCGTCGTCATCCTGGTCGGCGTCATCAGGCGGGGTCTCTCGCGGGTCTTTCTCTCTTACCGATTCACTTACAGTTTCCCTTACAGGATTCCTGTCCAGATTCTGGACTCGGCTTTCGGCGATTTCTGGACTCGGCTTTTGCCCGTTTCCGGACTCGGCATCGCCCGACCCGAGTCCAGTTTCTGGACTCGGAACTGCAGAAGAAAATTGCGAGAAAAGCGGCTCGAAAGGAAAATAATACCGCGTGCGGTCCTGCCGTCGCGATCCCGCCTTGCGACGCCTTTCGCGCGCGATCAGGCCGGCCTCTTCGAGCTGGTCGAGATAGCCGTTCAGCGTCGAGCGCGGGATCTCGCAACGCTCCGCTAGGTATTCCTGACTGGGGAAGGTGCCGCCATAGGCCGGGTTGTGGCAATCGGCCAGATGCCACAGGACCACCTTGAGCGCTGGTTTGATGCCTCGCTGCTGGATTGCCCAGTTCGTTGCGTGATGGCTCATTGCAGGCACCCCCCCGGCACATCGAGGACGGCCGCGCGCATCGTCGAGCGGGCCTTTTCCAGCACCGCCCGAAGTTCCGGCGGAAGATCGCCGTCTGCGCTGCGCGTGGCATTGAGGGTCGAGAACCGGATTTCAAGGAAGGTCGCGCCGAGATGGAAGCTGGCGGCCGCCAGTAGCTCGGCGATTCGCGTGCAATCGCGCAGCACGATGCCATCCGGCACCTGCAGCAGCCATTCGGCGCGCGCCGCATCCGTTTCGCAATCGCGGAGAATATCGAGAAGGGGAAGCATATGCGTCACTGGCAGCGTCCCTGCATGGCTTCGATCCGCGAGAGCTTCGCCCGCATCCGGCCGGCCAGGTCCTCGTCTCCCAGCCCGAGCGCCAGATCGAGGGCGAGCCGCGTCGTGTGCAGCACCGGCCCGAAACGATCGGTCTCGACCGCGCCGAAGCGGACGGCCAGCGCCCGCTTGCTCATGGCGATGTCGAAATGCACCCAGGACGCATTCCGGTGTTTCCCGAAGCTGAGTTCAGGATGTCCCTGAATCCACTTTCGCTGCACGCCGATCCGGTCAGCCATTGCAAGCAGTTCCTCGTCGGAATCCGCCCACATATGGCACATTTTCATGTTGCCGAACGGCGCCTTCATATCGTCGACATAGACGGTCACAGGTCACCTTTCTTCCAGAGGTAATATTCGGCGCGCAGGGCAAAGAACGCCTCGCGGGCCGCACCAGGTTCGTTGAGCTGGCGCTTCGATTGGATGTTCAGAAGGAATTTCAGGCGGGTGTCGGCAGCCCGTGCGTCGCCGAGATGCCCGCCCGCCCCCTTGCCTTCGAGAAACCGACGGAACATCACCTGCTCACAGAGCGACTTGGCGGAAAGAGCGGCGCTGTTCTCGGTTTTGCGTTGCGCCGGCGGTTCGTCCCGTGTCGGTGGCACAGTCGGACCCTGTATCGCCAAGATCCGCGCCGTGGCGCGATCGAGCAGCGTCAGGAGGAACCGCAGCGTATCCCCCGCACCGCAGATGAGATCGACCTCGTCAGGCGAAGCGGCCGGGTGGATCGTGACGATCCGCTCCGCCTCTCCGCCCTTCCGCACCGCCAGCAGATAGGTGCCGTCGCAATCGGCCTCGATCTCCAACGAATAGCCTTCGATCCCGTCGCGGATGCCCTTCAGGCGGCTCAGCTGGCGCTTTTCTACATCACGATTGACTGCATTCATCGCCTGTAATCCGGACAAAAATATCCGAAACCGCTTGACAGTCGGACAAAAATATCCGAATGTGTAGACATCGAAACGGAGACGGGAATGGACAAGAGAGACCGCTTCATCGCGGAGATCAGAGAGGAAGCAAGAGAAGCCGGTCTTTCCTTCCGGTTCAGCAAATCAAAAGGAAAAGGTGGCCACGCCACCATCTGGGTCGGAGACAGGTTCACGACCCTTCCGAGCCGGGAGATAGATCCCAAGACGGCCGGAAAGATACGCAAGGCGCTGGGGCTCAAGTGAGCCCCGGCGCCATCGCCCCGAACAGGGCTCTCGTCGTTGCTTTGATTGAAGGATTGATCGTCATGAAAACCTACAGCTACGCCGCTGTTTTCGAGCCGACCGAACGGGAGGGCGGCTATACCGTCACCTTTCCGGACGTGCCGGAAGCCATTACCGAAGGCGAGGACATGGCCGATGCACGCGCCATGGCCGAGGATGCTCTCGGCGTTGCCCTGCTGACCTATCTGGAAATGGGGCGCCCCCTGCCCGAGCCGGCCACGGCCGGGACCATGATCGCCCCCTTGCCCGAGATCGCCATGAAGATCGCGGTCATTGAAACCTTCCGCGCATCCGGCTTGTCGCGTACCGAGCTGGCGCGCCGTATCGGAAAGGACGAAAAGGAAGCCCGCCGCGTTCTGGACCCGGACACGGCGACCAAGCTGCCGTTGATGAACAGCGCCCTTGCCGCCATGGGGCAACGCCTGGTCATCGGTCTGGAAGCGGCGGAATAGGTCGAGCACGAACATCACGCGGCCACCTGCACGTTCTCGACCGCGAGATGGTTGCAGTTGGCCGCGACCAGCGCCTTCGCCAGTGGCGGGCAGACGCTGTTTCCGACGCAGGAAACCTGAACCTCCTTCGAGAATGGCACCCACACCGGCCCGCCGTTATGTCCTATGCGCGCGTGGTCATGATAGCCGTCGATCCGGTAGCTGCGCGGGAAACCCTGTGCGTTGTACAGCTCGCGCGGGATCAGCATGCGCATGCCGATATCGACCACCACGAAGGTGACGCCGTCGATCTCGATTGTTACGAATTCCCGGTCATCCCAGACGCCGTGCGCCCGCAGGAAGTCCGCGACCTGGCGCGCGCGGTCAGCCTGTGCCACCGTGAACGGCGGAACCTCGACCGTTGCCTCGACATGCCCGAAGCGATCCCGAACGGTCACCGTCCGGCAGGCCTCGTCCTCGCGCTGCCCATCGCCGATACCGTAGTAGGATTGCAGGTAGGGCATGATCAGCCGGCTCTTGCCCTGCCCGTCCGGCATGACGGTTGCCGCCGGCACATCGACGCCGTGGCCGGTCGAGGTCCCGAAGTCGCGGGCGATATAGGCGGAGACAAGCTGTTGATGGCTGCCGGTCTGGGTGATCGTCGAGGCCGCTTCCGTCATCGGTCGGCCCGGATTGACCCCGCCGATCCGCCGGCTGTCATTGTTCGCCTGCGCCATGTAGGCGCACATGACGGCGTTCTGATCCTTGCCGCTCGCCGTGATCGTATGCGCCTGACCGTCTACGGGGCGGTTAGCCCCGCCTTGCTGGGCGTAGGTCAGGACTGGGGCGGCCAGGGCGTGGCGGTTCTCACATGGGATAACACGAATAGCCTCATCCATAGGCGCAGAACGGTCGAGGCCGCCGCCCCCCTTGCCGTAATAAGCGTTCAAATGCGGAGCGATGGCGGGACGATCGCCATTGCCGGCCTGAACTAGGAAAGGCCGATTCGCCCTCAGCACATATCGGTCGAAGCCGCGGGCGATCCGCGCCTGAGAAGCATCTGCCAGCGGGCGTACGGAACGAAGGCCGTGCTTGTCCCAGATCTCCTGCGAGCTGTCGAAGATCGACGGGCATGGCAGGCTCCAGTCGATGCAGTCGGCGACGATCGGCCAGGGCAGCTTGCGGCCGGCGATGACGTCGGCATCGTCCGGGCTTCCATGCGATGGTTCCGGCCAGACGATCGGCCGCCCGTCGAAGCGCATGATGATGAAGAGCCGCTTGCGGATCGTCGGTGCGCCGTAATCGCGGCCGCGCAGCTGGCGCATCTCGATCTTGGCGCCGAGGCTGCGAAGCTTCCGGCACCATTTCTGGAAGGTCTCGCCCTTGCGCGCCGGGTCGGGCATCTCGCCCTTGGCCGTCTGCATCAGTGGGCCGTAATCCTTGAATTCCTCGACGTTCTCCATGATCACGACGTCGACCTTGCCGCCGCTCTTCTGGATGCGCTCGATCCAGCCGGGAATGATCCAGCAGAGGTCGCGGATATTGCGCGCCACCGGCTTTCCGCCCTTGGCTTTCGAGAAATGTTTGCAATCCGGGGAGAACCAGGCGAGGCCGATGTGCTTGCCGCGCAGGTGGTCGAGCGGGTCGATCTTGTAGACGTTTTCCGAAAGGTGGATCGTCTCGGGATGATTGACGGCATGCAGCGCCAGCGCATCGGCATTGTGGTTGATCGCATAATCCGGCGAACGGCCGAGCGCCTGCTCGATTCCTGTCGAAGCGCCTCCACCGCCGGCAAAGCTGTCGATGATGATCGGGCGGCCGGGGTCAGGAGACAGCAGCGTGGTCGCCGTCAGGGCCGCCAGAAGAGAGGTCTGGTGCATGTTCATGCTGCACCCCCTTTGCGGTCCCGATCCGCCAGCAGACGATCAAGCATCGCCAAAGCGGACAGTTCAGGCCACGCCTGCCACTCGCCCAGCGAAACTTCCATCGGATCGCGATCACCGATTGGAGCTGCGAAGAGGTGGAGTCTGCCACCCAATTCAAATTCAAGAACGCGAATGTCGGCGGGATCGAAGAGGGAGAAGGTGTCGCCGCTCACGATGCACCGCCTTCCGCCGGCCGGCATGCCACGACATCCCCGTCAGTCGCCGCCTCGACGATACGCTGCAGCGTTCCGAGTCGCGCTTCGCCCGCTTCCGTCAAAGATGGCTGCTCGCCCGGAAGGATCAGGCCGCGATCCGCCAGGGCCTCAACATCCGGGCCGGTCACCTTGATGAATCCTCCGCCATCGCGGATCACGCCGAGGATCTTCCACTCCCCCAGCTCGTCGGCAGTCGGCAAAGGCAGGGTCTGCGTCACAAGGTTCCCGTCCGCCTCGATACGCTTCACAAGCTCGATCGCCTGTTCCCACTCAATGCCAAGGTCGGAACTGACGCGGGTCGCACGGATCAGAACGCCGGTCAGGTCGTCATCCATGGCACCGACCAACGCGGCCGCCCGTTCGTACAGATCGCGGTCAGCGGCGGTCTCAACGGCGCTCGCCAGCACCCTATGCCGACCGAGCCTCCCCGGTTCACTGGCGGGCGAGATCAGCCCGGCCGAGACGAATTCGGCAATGATTGCCTCGACCGTGGAATCACGTCTGCCGATACCCCGGCAAAGCTCGGCGCGGTCGAATTCGTCACGCTGCAGAACCCATGCCCGCGCATCCTCGCGATCGCGATCGACGCGCTCGTGAAGCTCAAGTTTCGGCGTCGTGCGCGGAGCATCGAAGGAAATTCCCAGCGAATGGCCGCCCTCGCCCGGCTCCAATGTGTCGGCATCAGCGAAGTCCATCCAGTCAATCCGACGCATGATCGTCGTATCGCCGTAGGTTCCATCTTCCTGCCGCTCCCAGACCACCCATGCCGTGTTCATGCGGCTGGACGCCTTCGGGCCGGTGTACCCTTCGCGATGCATCATCGGCAGTCGGCGCTTGAAGACGTAGATCCGCACTGGCGGGCACTCATCCATGACGAAATTTCGATCATCGTCGGCGAATCCGGCCAAGACATTCAGGTTGAGAAGCAAGGCCAGCTTGCGAGGCTTATGGACCCGTAACGCATGCGCGATGAAAGCATTCAAGCTGTCGCCATAGGGTGGATTGGTGACAATGTCCGGCCCCTCACCCTCTTCCTCCGGAACGCTGAGGAGGAAGTCGCCGACCGCTTGAACGTCTCCCGCTTCCGAGATTGTGCCGCGATCGACGAGATCGGACAGGATGACATCGTAGCCCCGCCCCTCCATCACGCGGCCAATCGCGTTGTAACCGCAGGCGGGCTCCCAAACGGTCGAGGAGAAGCTTTCGTAGGCGAGAAGCGCGATCGTCGCGACGGCAGGCGTCTGATAGAAGTTCTTGCCGCGCTCTTCCTTTGAGGCAGAGGCCGTGCCGACCGCAGCCCGCAGATTGTTCCGGCTCGGCATGCCGCCCTCGGCACGGGTCAGGGCGATCCGCTTGCGGATCACGCCGGGCTCTTTCAGCTCCGCATCGCGCAGCTTGCGGGCATGCAGGATGCGCCGCTTGTCGAGGCCGATATCTTCCAGACGGAAAAGGTCCTCACTCGCGACCTTTTTCGGACGGCCGCGCGAAGCGACCACGCCGGCGGCCTGCGCCTGGTCGAACTCGTTGGCGAGCGCGACGAGCGCATAGCTCTCGATCTCCAGCGCTTCGTCGATCATGGCGCCGACGCGGGCAATCACTTCCTCGCCTGCCTTCATGCGCTTGGCGAAACCCTGAGCAGCCTTGGCCTCGTCATAGGCCGCACCCGACATCACCAGGGCCTTCTGCATGTCGCCGGCGGCAAACAGGTGCTGCGCCTGCGATAGCTTGGCGGCGAGCGACGTGGTGTCGAAACGATCAAGCGAGGCAACGGCTGAGACCGGTTGCGGATCGGGAAGAGCAAGGGCCGCCATCATCAAACCGACCTCGCCTCGTCCATCAGCTCGCGTGTTTCAGCCTCGGAAAGGCCCGCTTCGCGCGCAATTTCGGAAAGCGAAAGACCTTCGCCCATCAGCTGGCGGACGCGGGTCGCCTTCGCCTCGCGCACCAGGTCATCTGCCGTCTCGTCCCGCGGGCGCGTCGCCCGTTGCGCCGCCGCCCTCATGCCTGCCCCCTCACCGCGATCTTGCGGTCGATCGTGCTGACGGCCGTCGCCAGGGAGGAAGCGATGTCGCAGATCTTCTCGCGCAGGTCGCGTAGTTCGGAGAGGGAATATTCGCCGTCCGCCAGCGCCTCCGAATGGGCGCCGAGATATTCGGAAACCTCGTGCATGATGGTAGCCGTCTCCATGGAGAGCGACCGGACGCGGGAGGCCGGAGAGCCGGCGCCATCGGTCACGGTCGCACCGGAAAGCCGGGCATAAGCTGCCGACAGGATCGGCCGGCCGAGATCCGCTTCGAGCGCGATCATCGCCCAGTGCGGCATCTGGTCGGCCATTTCCCAATTGTTCCAGTTGCCGACCACAGTCTTGCCGCAGCCGAGGAATAGGGAAACGCGGTCGATACCGCCGGCGGCCGCGATCAGATCGCGCGTGCTGCCCTTGACGGCCGGAAACCACGGCTGCTTGACGATGTCTTCCTTCTTCACGGATGCCAACCTCCAGACAAAGCGACAGCGCAACCGGAATTTTTCGCAAAAATTCCAGTCGAGCGACGGGCGGTGAAAACGCTAATTGTGATGGGAGTCCGCTGGTTTACGGAGACCCTGATGCCAACCCTACAAACCCATTCCTGCCGATCGAGAGCCGACGGATCGTGGCCGACATCCTCGACCGGCAGGACTGCATCAGGACCCGCGAGTGCGGCGCGACGCCCTGAAGCTCAGAAGATGCAGCGCCGAGCCACAGCCGCTTGCCACACAAGCGGGCGCGGCGGGCTCGGCGCACGGTCTGTCGCTGGGAGAAGGAAGCGCCAAACCGGAGGGGAATTCGGAAGGAATCAAGCATCAATCGCCGGCCTCGCAGATCGTGCGGGGCTCCGGCCGGGCGATGCCGCAGTCGGGCCAGACGGCGTCAGCCGGCCAGTTGTCGGAAAACCAGTGTATCGCGTCGTTGAAGCGACCAGTCGTCAAGTCCGCCCCCGCCCTTAGAGCCGCCAGTTTCTTGCTGTCCGTAAACACGCGACCGCTCACAGTCTTCTCACTCACGCCAGAGGCGCGCCCGTAGGCTTCGGAAATCAGGAGCAGGTCAGCAATGTCGAACATGGAATCAATATCGGTAAAAATGCCGACGCTGGCAACAGATATTTTATCGATATCCAATCATTGCCAATCTGGTAAAATTACCACCATGCAAACAACGATCTATGACCGCATCAAATTGCGGCTCAATCAGCTTGGCCTGACGGAGACTGGTGCCGCTAAAATGGCCGGTCTGAGCGAGGGTGCCATCCGCAATATACGTCGTCGCCTTGAACGGGGCGAACAGAAGGTCGGCATCAGCTCATGGACGGCCGAGCGGCTTTCCGAAGTCTTGATGGTGCCGGTTGAATGGATTGTTCAAGGGACAGGGTTGCCACCAGGCCATGAGGCAGAGGGGGCTGTATCCATCCCCGGAAGCCGCGCATGGGTCCGGGTCGTGGACGACGCCGAACCCGCGCCATTGCCCGCGGCCTCGAAATCGAACGCCAGCTTCCCACCGGTTTATCAGCGCTTCCCCGATCACTCGACTATTCCGGTGCTGGGGCAGACGACAGCCGGACCAAACGGCAGGTTCGTCCTCAACGGGTCGGAGGTCGGCCGCGTCTTCACGCCGCCGATGCTCGAAGGCGTCGAGGGCGCCTATGCGGTGCGGGTCTACGGAACCTCCATGGAACCGCGGTATTTCGCTGGGGAAACCGTGTGGATCAACCCGCGTGAGCCGGTGCGCGCGGGCGATGACGTGATCGTGCAGATGCTGGCGGATGGCGACGAGACCGAGCGCGAGAGC
>DASUPM010000319.1:0-4558 GCA_036281095.1 Pseudorhizobium sp. | reverse complement strand
GCGCGGGTTGCGCCATGATCATAGCTTCGGGAAAGACGCAACATCCGCTGCGCGCTCTGGAGCAGGGGGCGCGATCCTCCTGGTTTTCGCCCTCAGGAACCCCCGTCACAGCCCGCAAGACCTGGATCGCCGGACAGTTGCAGCCGGCAGGGGAAGTGGTTGTCGATGCAGGAGCAGGCAAGGCTCTGGGCGCCGGCAAAAGCCTTCTGCCTGCAGGCCTCGTGTCCGTCAGCGGCAATTTCCACCGCGGCGACACTGTCGCGATCATCGGTCCGGACGGACGGGAGATCGCCAGGGGGCTAGCAGGCTACGATGCTGATGAAGCGCGCCAGATCGTCGGCCGCAAATCAGGGGAGATCGAGGCGATCCTCGGCTATGCCGGACGCGCCGCAATGATCCATCGCGATGATCTGGTCATCACGGGTCTCGTCGGGCCCAACCTTGAATTGGAACGGGATGCGGGAAGGGAAGCGACTCATGCTTGAGATGGTTGTCACCAAGTCGGAAGACATCGGCCTCCTGATGAACGATCTCGGCCGCCGGGCCAAGGCAGCGGCCCGTCTGCTCGCAACTGCTTCTCCCGATGCGAAAAGGAACGCGCTTCTTTCCATGGCCGATGCACTCGTCGGGTCGAAGAAGGAGATACTCGCCGCCAACGCAGAAGATCTGAAGCAGGTTCAGGACAAGGGGCTGCAAGCCTCCTTCATCGATCGCCTGACCCTATCGGAAGGCGCCATCGATGCCATGGCGACCGGCCTGCGGGAAATCGCGGCTCTGCCGGACCCCGTCGGCGACGTCATCGCAGCCTGGACGCGGCCGAACGGGCTGAAGATCGAGCGGGTACGCACGCCGCTCGGCGTCATCGGCGTGATCTATGAGAGCCGGCCGAATGTCACCGCCGATGCCGGCGCTCTTTGCCTCAAGGCCGGCAACGCCGTCATCCTTCGCGGCGGATCCGATTCCCTACATTCCTCCAGCGCCATCCAGCGCTGCCTAGTTGCGGGGCTGAAGGCCGCCGGATTGCCCGAAGATGCGATCCAGATCGTCCCCAGCCCGGACCGGGCGGCCGTCGGCGCCATGTTGAGCGGCCTCGACGGCGCGATCGACGTTATCGTTCCTCGCGGCGGGAAAAGCCTGGTTGCGCGCGTACAGAGTGAGGCCCGGGTGCCGGTTTTCGCTCATCTTGAGGGCCTGTGCCACATCTACGTGGATGCGTCCGCGGACCTGGACATGGCCAAACGCGTCGTCACCAACGCAAAGATGCGCCGGACAGGTATCTGCGGTGCGGCAGAAACCCTGCTGATCGATAGCGCCGCCGTAGAGACACACCTGACGCCGATCGTGGAGGCGCTGACGGATGCCGGCTGTGAAATCCGGGCCTCGGCGGAAGTTCTGAAAATCCTTCCCCGCCTTAAGCCGGCAACGGAAGAGGATTGGCGGACGGAGTATCTCGACGCCATTATGTCCGTTGCCGTCGTCGATGGCATCTCGGGTGCCATCGACCACATCGGCACCTACTCGTCCAATCATACGGAAGCCGTGATCGCCGAAGACCCGGCCGTGGTGGAGCGGTTTTTCAACGAGATCGACTCGGCCATCCTGCTGCACAATGCCTCGACCCAGTTCGCGGACGGCGGCGAATTCGGCATGGGTGGCGAGATCGGCATCGCGACCGGCAAGATGCATGCGCGGGGTCCGGTCGGCGTGGAGCAACTGACCTCCTTCAAGTACCGGGTGCACGGCACCGGGCAGATCCGGCCCTAGCCGCCCGTGACGAACGAGACGGTCGCCAGCGATTATCTGTCCATGCCCCACGTCGAAGCGGGAATGGTGGTCGGCCTTTTCGGCGGCTCGTTCAATCCGCCGCACGAAGGCCACCTGCTTGTGGCTGAGATCGCCCTTCGTCGTCTCGGGCTTGACCAGCTCTGGTGGATGGTGACGCCTGGCAATCCCCTGAAGAGCAGGTCCGAACTGGCCTCTCTCGGGGAGCGAATCGCCATGTCCGAACAACTGGCGCAGGACCCGAAGGTAAAGGTCACGGCCTTCGAGCAGAAGCTGGGCAACCCCTTTACGGCACGCACGCTTTCTCATGTGAAGAAGCGCAACCCCGCCGTCCACTTCATCTGGATCATGGGCGCCGACAGTCTCCGGACCTTCGATCGCTGGCAGAAGTGGCGGTCCATCGTCTCCACCTTTCCGATCGCCATCATCGACCGACCCGGCTCTACCTTGTCGTTCCTCTCGTCAAAAATGAGCCGCGCTTTCGACTACGCCCGGATCGACGAGGATGATGCTGGCAGCCTATGGAAGAGGCCGGCCCCCGCCTGGACGTTCATACACGGGCCGCGCTCGGCCTTGAGTTCCACCAGTCTCCGGCTTGCAGTGCGCTAGATATTGCGTCGCCGATCACTTTTCCCGCCATGTCTTGAAAGATCGGCGCTTCGATGCCACCTTTTATCAGCGGCCGAATGTTCGGATTCGCTTGCAGTGCTGTAGCTGTTACCCGGCAGAAAGGAAAAACCCTGACAACAGTGCACGCCAAGGGAAAGATGCCTGTCATCCTCCCGCAGAGCCTGGAACGTGGCGACGATGCCGCTGCCCGCGCTCTCGAACTGGTCCTCGCGAGCCTCGAGGACTCCAAAGCAGAAGACATTGTCACCATCAACATTGCCGGCAAGTCGGCGCTGGGAGACTACATGGTCGTAGTTTCGGGGCGGTCGAATCGGCATGTCACAGCTATATCGGATCACCTAATTTCCGATCTCAAGGACGAAGGGCTTGGAACGGCCCGGGTCGAGGGACTGGAGACAGGAGACTGGGTGCTGATCGACACCGGCGACATCATCATCCACGTGTTCCGGCCGGAAGTCCGGGAGTTCTACAACATCGAGAAGATGTGGGCGGCTCCGGACCTCGACGAGGAAACACTGCACTAGCTGCGGGCAGGCATGTCCTGCGGCGTTTGATACCAGTGAGAGCGGCCTCGCCACGGCGATTGCCGCATGCTCCCAAATTGCTCGAAGGTCCGCGGGAACGACATGCGCATCAGCCTCTTTGCGGTGGGACGGTTGAAATCCGGCCCGGAGAAGGAACTTGCGTCCCGCTACCTCGATCGTTTCGCCAAGGCAGGCCCTGCGGTGGGCCTTGAGTTCGCGCGACTGACAGAGATCGCCGAAAGCAAGGCGTCCAACGCCGACACCCGAAAAAAGGAAGAAGCGGCCGCCCTTGAAAAGGCGCTGCCCGAGGGATCTCTTCTCCTGTTGCTGGACGAGCGTGGAAAATCGCTCACCAGCGAGGCTTTCGCTGAAACCGTCTCTCGCTTCCGCGACAGCGGCAAACGCGACCTCATGATCGCCATCGGCGGAGCAGACGGCCTGGATCCTGCCCTTCATTCCCGGGCGGATGCGGTCCTCAACCTCGGCACGATGACCTGGCCGCACCAGCTGGTGCGGATACTGATCTCGGAGCAGCTTTACCGCACCGTCACGATCCTCTCCGGGCATCCCTATCACCGGGCATAACCGGCAAGCCGCTCCGCGCTTGTTTCTGGCCATCAGAGGCAAATCAGCTTACCCTTGAACAGTTGCGGCAACCGGAACATCAATGATCCTACGACGAAGGCACCTGACCCGATCCGGCATGCCCATCTGGGCGGCAATGCTGCTCGTCCTGCTTTGGCCGGACGTGGGTTCACGGACGGCGATGGCTCAGGTTGTGGAGCAACCTGTTGTCTCTCCTGATCCGGCATCCAGCCTCGAGCAGAAGCGCGACCAGGCCCGCGAAGAACTGGAACAGCTCAGCAGCACGATCAGTCTTTCCGTCGAAAAGGCCGAGGCCATCGAGCAGACGATCGCTGAATTGGACAAGACCACGGCCAATCTCCGCCAGGCGCTTATCGATTCCGCCGCGCGCCGCAAGGAACTCGAGCGCAGGATCGGCGACAGCGAAGACAAGCTGGCAAGACTTCGCCTGAGGGAAGAAGAAATCCGCACATCTCTGCGCGGACGCCGTGACGTGCTTGCGGAGGTACTTGCCGCCTTGCAGCGGATGGGACGAAACCCACCGCCTGCTCTACTCGTCACGCCTGAGGATGCGCTTGCGTCGGTCAGAAGTGCCATTCTTCTGGGCGCAGTCGTTCCCGGCATGCGCGCCCAGACGGATCAACTCCTGGCTGACCTTCAGGCGCTGACGGCGCTTCAGCAGCAGGCAGTGGCAGAGAAGGATGCAGTCTCCATCACCATCTCGCAGCGCCTCGAAGAAGAAAAGCGCATGGACATGCTGCTGGCGGAAAACGAGAAGATCGGCCGCCAGAACACAGCCGAACTGGAAGCAGAGCGGCGACGGGCGGAAGAACTGGCCGGACAGGCGACGAGCCTTGAAGGTCTTATCCAGTCGCTCGAAGGGGAAATTGCGTCCGTGAGAGACGCGATGGAACGCGCACGGCTGGAAGAAGAACGCCAGCGCCTGCTGTCGCAGGAAGAACGTGAGCGGGCCAAGGAACGCGCGGCCAGCGCATTGCCCGACAAAAACCGCATTACCCCAGCATATGCGTTTTCAA
>DASUPM010000318.1:0-5075 GCA_036281095.1 Pseudorhizobium sp. | reverse complement strand
CGGGTTGCGCGGCTGCTCGACAACCAGCTCTCGTCCTTCGGCCAGATCATCGACGCGTCCTATCTGGTGTCCGCGCTTCGCCTGACCAAGAGCCCCGCCGAGATCGCTCATATCCGTCGCGCAGCGGAGCTGGCGGACGATGCGCTCGACGTGGCCCTGCCGTTGATCAAGACGGGCGGCAGCGAGGCGGATATCCTGGCGGCCATGCAGGGCGCCGTCTTCGCCGGCGGTGGAGATTATCCCGCCAACGAGTTCATCATCGGCTCCGGCGCCGACGCGCTGCTCTGCCGCTACAAGGCCGGACGCCGGACGCTGGAGCCGAGCGATCAGCTGACGCTCGAATGGGCCGGCGTCAGTGCCCACTATCATGCTGCCATGATGCGCACCGTCATCGTCGGCGAGCCGAGCACACGCCACCGGGAACTCTACCGGGCCTGCTCCGAGACCATCGCAGCCATCGAAGGCGTCCTCACCCCCGGCCACACCTTCGGCGATGTGTTCGACACGCATGCCCGAATTCTGGACGAACGGGGCCTGACACGTCACCGGCTGAACGCCTGCGGCTATTCGCTCGGCGCACGTTTCTCTCCCTCCTGGATGGAGCATCAGATGTTCCATGTCGGAAACCCGCAGGAAATCCAGCCGGACATGAGCCTTTTCGTGCACATGATCATCATGGATTCCGAAAACGGAACCGCAATGTGCCTCGGTCACACCTACCTGACCACGGAGGGCGCGCCGCAGGCCTTGTCCAGGCACGGGCTCGACCTCATCGTCCGCTGACACCTCAGAACCCGCAATTGACATGCCGCAGAACCGGCACTTATGGTCCCGCGGCGAATTGTTGACGGAGGGGACATGCGGAAATCGACGATGGCTTTCTCTGCGGCGGCCTTGTCGATCATCGTGTCCGGCTGCAACACCTCCGACGCGCTGACACCCCAGGTGGATGTCGGGGCGGGCTTGCGTCCCTCGAGCCCTATCACGCAAGCCGAGGCGGATCAACTGGCAGGCAGCCCGCAGCAAACCGGCTATGCGGCCGTCGAAAGCGCTTCCTGGCAGGGCGGGGCCGGACGCGCGCCGCAGAACACGCTGGAAGCCCAGGCGCAAGCGCTCGAAGCCGGCAATGCCTCGCCGTCCGCCTCCGGGCTGTTCACCTCCGCCCCCCCCGCTGCAGCCTCCGCCCCGTCCCCGGCAGCGCCGCAGATACAGGCTGGATCGCAAGTCGCGGCCCTGCCCTCGGCGGCCAGCGGCACGATCCGCTTCCTGCCCATCATCGGAGCGCCGGTGCAGTCCGTGACGCCCCTTTCCAGGCAGTTGGGCGCTCAGGCGCGGGCGAGCGGGCTCGCCATCCGCGCCTCAGGGGATACCAGCGCCGATCATATCCTCAAGGGTTACTTCTCCGCCTTCGGCGACGGCAATGCCGTTACCGTCGTCTACGTCTGGGATGTCCTCGACAACGCCGGCTCCCGGCTCCATCGGCTCCAGGGCCAGGTTCAGGTACCCAATTCCGCAAGCGCCCCCTGGGCGGCGGTCCCCCCGTCGACCATGGAGACGATCGCGACCAAGACCATCAACGAGTACGTCGCCTGGAAGCAGGCCCAGGCGGGCTGAGCACGCAGGTCACAGATTGTTCATAAAAAACGCGGACGCGCCGGAAACGCTCTTGCATTCGCGCCCTGCAACGGTAAAAGGCGGCCAATCAGCGTCACAAACGGGCGGACCGCAATGAAGGTTTTCGCAGGTAACTCGAACCGGCAGCTTGCCGATGCGATCTGCAACTATCTCAACGTCCCAGTCGGAAAAGCCAGCGTCAGACGCTTTGCAGACCAGGAAATTTTCGTAGAGATTCAGGAAAACGTCCGAGGCGAAGACGTCTTCGTCATCCAGTCGACGTCCTTTCCCGCGAACGATCACCTGATGGAACTGCTGATCATGATCGATGCGTTCCGGCGGTCATCCGCCAAGCGCATCACGGCGGTCCTCCCCTATTTCGGCTACGCCCGCCAGGACCGCAAGGCCGGCCCGCGTACCCCCATTTCCGCCAAACTGGTTGCAAACCTCATCACCGAGGCAGGAGCGGACAGGGTGCTGACCCTCGACCTGCATGCCGGGCAGATCCAGGGCTTTTTCGATATCCCGACGGACAATCTTTTCGCCGTGCCTATCCTCGCGCGCGACGTCAAGGAAAACTACGACGTGAAGAACGTCATGGTGGTCTCCCCCGACGTCGGCGGCGTGGTCCGGGCGCGGTCTCTTGCAAAGCGCATCGACTGTCCGCTGGCCATCGTCGACAAGCGCCGCGAGCGGGCCGGTGAATCGGAAGTCATGAACGTGATCGGTGAAGTTGCCGGCAAGGACTGCCTCCTGGTCGACGATATCGTCGATTCCGGCGGTACGCTCTGCAATGCGGCCGAGGCCCTTCTCAACAAGGGCGCCACGAGCGTCACCGCCTACATCACCCACGGCGTTCTGTCAGGCGGAGCCGTCGCGCGCATCGGTTCTTCCAAGCTGCGGGAACTTGTGATCACCGATTCGATCCAGCCGACGACCGCGGTTCAGTCCGCCCACAACATCCGGGTCGTCTCCACGGCGAACCTCCTCGGCGAAGCGATCAACAGGACCGCCCTGGAAGAATCCGTGTCCAGCCTCTTCGACTGAGGATTCGCGGCTGCAGTATACGAGAGTCGCGCATTAAGATTGCCGCAATCAATTACTGACAAAGATTCCCGCCATCATATTTGTTTTTGGGGGAAATCACTGCCATGTTGCGGTCATCGAGTTCTGCCGGCGCCGGCAGATCGCTGTCTATCAAGGCGAAATTTGCAGGCCTGGTCGTAGGCGCGACCTTCGTGTCCTGCCTGTCCGTCGGCCTGCTGAGCTACCAGATCGGCAAGGACGGGCTGATCGAAGCGAGCAAGCTCAGGCTCGAATCGGTGGCAGGCAACCAGGCCAAGGGACTCGCGGCCTACCAGGATCGCATTGCCCAGTCGCTGGCCGATCTTGCCCAGAATACCGCGATCGGCCAGGCCGTCGAGACGATGACCAACATCATCCCGAGCGAGCGCGACAGCATCAAGGCCGAATACCAGAAGGCAGACAAGTCCGTCGAGGAACGGGCAGCCTTCGATGGCAGCGGCCTGAAGCTGCTCTACGCCGTCCACCACAGCGGAATTCACGGAACGATCGCCAGCGCAAGGAAGAACTCCGGCGTCAGCGACATCTACATCACCGACCTCAACGGCATGATCGTCTATTCGGTCACCAAGGGCGGCGAATTGCTTGAGAACGCATCGGCCATTCCCGCACTCGGCGAGCTTGTTGCCGAAATCCAGGCCGGCTCCGCCGAAGCCGTTCACACCGCCTCGTTCTCACCCTATCAACTGGATGATGGCAAGCCCTCTGCATTCATCGGCAAGCAACTCGCTGTAGCATCCTGGGGCAAGACCGTGACCAAGGGCGCTGTGATCTTCCGGATTTCCTCGGATCAATTGACCCGTGCCGTTACCCCGGATGAATACGGGAAGTCTATCGATGAAGCCTTGCTGCTCGATGGCAAGGGCGCCTATCGCAGCGGCTCCTTCGTCGAGGGCAAGTCTCATGACGTGCCGTCCGAACTGGTTGAGGCAGCAACGACGCAGGCAAGCGGCTCCGCCTTCGCCACGGTGGCCGACCATCCCCTCTTCTTCGCGTATCAGCCCGTCGCACTGTTTGGCGAGGAGCATCTGCTGGCTATGGCGCAGGCCGAAGATCAGGTTCTGGCATCGGCGCGCGACCTGGCGCTTTGGGCCGTCCTCGCAACCTTGGCCGTGCTGGCGATCATGGGCGTGGCGGGAACCTATATCGCTGCGCGCCTTACCCGCCCTCTGACGGAACTGGCCAAGCTGATGAACCGTCTCAACGACGGCGACAAGTCGATCGTCGTTTCCCACACCAAGCGCGGCGACGAGGTCGGCGTCATGGCCCGCGCGCTGGAATCCTTCCGGCAAGGCGCGCTCGACAAGGAGCGCATGGAAGAAGACGCACACCGCAAGTCGGAAGAGCTGGACGAGGAACGCCAGCAGCGCGAAGCGGAAAAGGCGACAAGCGCCCGGGAAATCGAGGATGCCGTCTCGGCCCTCGCCACCGGCCTCGCTGCCCTCTCGCGCGGCAGGCTCGACCAGCGCATCACCAAGGCGTTCGCGCCCTCGCTCGATCACCTGCGGCACGACTTCAACAACTCGCTGGCGGGCCTTGAAGCCACCATCGCCGCGATCGGCGGCAGCGTCACGACCATTCGCGCCGGCTCGGGCGAACTGAAGGCGGCCTCCGACGACCTGTCGCACCGCACGGAACGGCAGGCCGCGGCGCTCGAGGAAGCAGCGGCCGCGCTGGCGGAGATGACCGGTGCCGTCAACGGAGCTCTCACCCGTTGTGAAACGGCCGTCGACGTCGCAGCCGACACGCTGAAGGGGGCGCATACGTCGACGGACGTGGTGCGGAACGCGATCCAGGCCATGGAGCGCATCGAGGGCTCTTCGTCGAAGATCCGCCAGATCATCGACGTGATCGATCAGATCGCGTTCCAGACCAACCTGCTTGCTTTGAACGCAGGGGTCGAGGCGGCCCGCGCCGGGGAAGCCGGCAAGGGATTTGCGGTCGTCGCACAGGAGGTCCGCGAACTCGCTCAGAAGTCCGCGACCGCAGCGCGCGATATCGGTCAGTTGATCAACGCGTCCGCATCGGACGTGGAGAACGGCGTTGCGCTCGTCCTCAAGACCGGCGAAAGCCTTGAGCAGATCCAGGGCAACATCCAGTCGATCAACGAGCATATCGGCGCGATCGTCACGTCCTCGCGGGAACAGTCGGCGCGGCTCGGCGAAATCAACTCCGCCGTCAGCGGCCTCGACCAGGTCACCCAGCAGAACGCGGCCATGGTGGAAGAAACCTCCGCCTCGGCTCACTCGCTGGCCAACGAGGCGGAATTGCTCAACGAGCAGATCAGCCACTTCTCGGTCGGCGACGGCGCCACCGACACGACGCGCAGGGCTGCCTGAGCGTCATCCAGCCGCGGATAGACCACCTACCCAGAAGCG
>DASUPM010000317.1:0-9908 GCA_036281095.1 Pseudorhizobium sp. | reverse complement strand
GAAGAGCGGGACAAGACATTTCACTCGAGGACTTCGATCGTCTGAGCCGCGAAGTTCCGGTTATCGCAAATGTACGGCCGAGCGGTGACAAGTACCTCATGGAGGACTTCTATTATGCCGGCGGCCTGCCCGCGCTGATGAACCGGCTAAGCGATTATCTTCATCTCGACGAGATGACTGTGAATGGCATGACGGTAGGCGAGAATATCGCGACTGCAACTGTCTATGACGACGATGTCATCCGACCCCTCGACAATCCGATCTATGCGGAAGGCGCCCTCGCCGTCCTTCGCGGGAATCTGGCGCCCGACGGCTGTGTGATCAAGCCGAGTTCTTGCGACCCTCGTTTCCTTACCCACACCGGCCCGGCGCTGGTCTTCGATGATTATGCGACACTGAAGGCTCAACTCGACAGCGACGACCTGGACGTCACCGCGGAGCATGTCATTGTCTTGCGCAATGCTGGCCCCCTGGGCGGTCCCGGCATGCCCGAATGGGGTATGGTTCCGATCCCGAAGAAATTGCTCAAGCAGGGAATCCGCGACATGGTGCGGATTTCCGATGCGCGCATGTCAGGGACAAGCTATGGCGCCTGCATCCTGCATGTCTCGCCGGAGAGTTACATCGGCGGCCCTCTTGCGCTTGTGCGAACCGGAGACACGATCCGGGTCGATGTTCCATCCCGTAGTCTCGATCTACTCGTATCCGAACAGGAGCTCGCCGCGCGCAAACAAGAGTGGGTAGCGCCTCAACCACGCTACGAGCGCGGTTACGGCTGGATGTTCTCACGTCACATCCAGCAAGCCCACGAAGGCTGCGACTTCGATTTCCTGCAGACGTCACATGGTCGACCCGTGGACGAGCCTGCCATCTATTAAGGAGAACTCGATGCATTTCGCCATCATCGCCCGCGACAGCAAGACACCCGGAACCCTCGAAAAACGCCTCGCGTCGCGGCCCGAGCATATGGAAGGCCTCAAGACCATGAAGGCGGACGGACGCGTTGTCGATGGCGGCGCCATGCTGGACGGCGACGGCAACATGGTCGGCTCGGTCATGCTGCTCGACTTTCCCGATCGCGCCGCGCTCGACGCTTATGTCGCCACCGAACCCTACAAGCGCGACGGCGTCTGGTGTGAGGTCGATATCATTGAGATGCGTTTGGTCGATTGGGAAAAGCTGATGGGACACCGCTGACATCAACCTTGTGCCGCAAACGATTTGAAGACATCATCAAACATTGGAGTAATCCCCCATGGAACTGGGCGAACAGATCATCAATCCGACCGAACAAAGGCTTCGCTTATCGACGCAATACGGCGTCAAGCACCTCGTCATCGACAGCCGCCCGAACGAGCAGCTGAAGAACGATGACGGCGCGTGGGATGCGGCCAAGGTCAAGGCGCAGCGGCAATGGGTCGAAGGCTTCGACATGTCGCTGGACGTTCTCGCGCTCGACGTCGATTCCATCCTTCTGGACAGCATCCACAACCCGGAAAAGGCGAAGAAGACCGGCGAGCGCCTGCGCAAGGACATCCGGGCCGCGGCCGATGGCGGCATTCCCATCCTCAAGTACAATCTCCAGATGGTCGGCATCACCCGCACCGGCTTCGTCGAGGGCCGCGGCGGCGTGCGCGGCAGCGCCTTTCAGGCGAAGCAGTACGACGCCGATGCCGATGCGAAATTCTCATACTGGGGTGTCGGTCATCCCGGCGCCGACCAGCACGGCTCCGACATCGCCGCCAACGCCCTCGGCACCAAGGAAGCGGTTGGACAGGTCCGCGGCGACCAGTCGGGCGGCGTGACGGAGCGCCAGGGCTGGGATGCGCTGGAATTTTTCGTCGAGCAGGTCATCCCGACGGCTGAGGAGGCAGGTATCCGTCTCGCCGCGCATCCGCACGATCCGGCCTATCCGCCGGGCGGCCTGAACGGCGTCGAACACGTCGTCGGCTCGATCGAAGGCATTCGCCGCTTTCTCGACATTGCGCCGGAAAGCAAGGCACATGGCCTGAACTTCTGTCAGGGCACTGTCGCGGAAATGTCCGAGGACCCGTCCGACTATGTCGTCAAGGCAATCCGCGAGTTCGGTGGCCGCGATCGCATCTACATGGTCCACTTCCGCAACATCAAGGGCGGCTATCTGGACTTCTCGGAATGCTTCCCGGACGACGGCAGCGTCGATATGGCGGCGTCGATCCGCGCCTACAGGGACGTCGGCTACACCGGCATCCTGTGCCCCGACCATGTTCCCGTCTCCGATCTCGACCCGGCGCGCGAACGCTTCTTCGGCTTCGCGCTCGGCTATACGCGCGGCCTGTTGCATGCCATCCCCGCCTGAACTTGATCAAAGGATAGGACCAATGACCCTAACCGGCACATTGCTGATAGGTGGCGCGGAGACGCGCGGCACGAACGGCGAAATCTTCGCCATCGAGGCCACGAGCGGCGACAAGCTCCCCGTTTCCTTCGGAGGCGCGACGGAAGCGGACCTAGAGCAGGCGGCGGTCCTCGCCTGGGCCGCGTTCCAGACCTACCGCGAGACGCCGCTGGAAGAGCGGGCGGTGTTTCTGGAAACGATCGGCGCCAACATCCTCGATCTCGGCGACGCGCTGGTCGAACGGGCCATGGCCGAAACGGGCTTGCCGAAGGGTCGGATCGAGGGCGAGCGAATACGCACCGCCAACCAGTTGAGGATGTTCGCCGCCGAAGTCCGTTCAGGACGCTTTCTCGAACGCCGTGCGGACGTGGCCGATCCGGCGCGCACACCGCCGAAGCCAGATCTCAAGCTGCGCAACATCCCGGTCGGGCCTGTCGCTGTTTTCGGCGCCTCCAACTTCCCGCTCGCCTTCTCGGTAGCCGGTGGCGATACGGCGTCAGCGCTTGCCGCCGGATGCCCGGTCATCGTCAAGGCGCATTCCGCGCATCCAGGCACATCCGAACTGGTCGGCCGCGCGGTCGCCAAGGCGGTTGCTGACTGCGGCATGCCAGCCGGCACCTTCGCGCTCCTTCATGATTCCGGGCGCACGATCGGACAGGGTCTTGTCGCCGACAAGCGCATTCGCGCCGTCGGCTTCACGGGGTCGCGCGGCGGCGGCACGGCGCTGATGAAGATCGCCGCGGGCCGGCCGCAGCCGATCCCGGTCTATGCCGAAATGAGCAGCATCAACCCAGTCATCCTGCTTCCGGGAGCCCTGAAGGCGCGCGGTGCGGCGATCGGCACCGCGTTCGTGGGATCGCTGACGCTGGGCGCCGGCCAGTTCTGCACCAATCCCGGTCTGATCATCGCTGTGGAAGGCGAAGGACTGGACGCATTCCTTTTCGCGGCGACATCGGCCGTCGAGCAGGCGACCGCCCAGACGATGCTCACGCCTGGCATCTGCAAGGCTTACACCCATGGCACGGAAACGCTCGGCGCCAACGGCAAGGTCAGAACGCTTGCCAGCGGCGTAGCCGGCTCCCGCAACCAGGGGCGCGCCGCGCTTTTCGAAACGTCGGCCGCCGATTTCCTTTCTGACCCGACCATGCAGGAGGAAATGTTCGGCGCGGCTTCGCTCGTCGTCAGGTGCCGATCGGAAGCCGAGCTGTTCACTGTGCTGGGCGCGCTCGAGGGTCAGTTGACCGCTGCCGTTCATCTCGATGCCGGGGACCATCCGCTCGCGGCAAAGCTGATACCTGAACTGGAGCTGCTTGCCGGGCGCGTCCTCGTCAATGGTTTCGGCACCGGCGTTGAGGTCTCGCCGGCCATGGTGCACGGGGGCCCCTACCCGTCGACGTCGGACGGCCGGTCCACGTCTGTCGGCACCATGGCGATCTACCGCTTCCTGCGGCCGGTCTGCTACCAGGACATTCCCGCCGACCTGCTGCCGGGCCTTGTCGAGGGCTGACGAACAGGTTTCAAATTAGGCCATCTACCGAAGACCGACGCCGCGCTCTATGGAAGAGTCGCGGCGTTGCAGTAGTAGCGACCCTCGCGCGGCCGGTTCGCCCTATGTGCCAAGGCGAACCGCCAGCCTCTCCAGAAGGTAATCCACTTCCGCACGGGCTGCGGCGGTCAGCCCGGCGCCCGGCTTGCGCTGCGCATCCGAGGCGATGGCGCCACGCTTCATCATGACGTACTTGCGCACGGCGAGACCGACACCCTGCTGGTGCTCGTAGCGCAAGTAGGGAAGATGCGCGTCGAATAGGTCATGCGCCGCGTCACGCTGGCCGCTGGCCGACAGCCGCACGACCTCGACCAGCATGTCCGGAAACGCGTAGCCCGTCATAGCGCCATCGGCGCCGCGTTCCGTCTCGAAATCGAGGAACAGCCCGCCATTGCCGCACAGGATGGAAATTGGCCGCATCGAGCCATCCGCCTGATGCCCCCGCAAAGCGGTGATTTTATCGAGCCCCGGCCAGTCCTCGTGCTTGAGCATGAAGCAGGCCGGGTTCTGTTCGACGATACGCTTGATGACCCCGGGCGTCATGACGACGGAAAGCGTTAGAGGATAATCCTGCAGGACGAAGGGCACGTCTTCTCCGATTGCTTCGGACGCATTGTGGAAATAGCCGACGATTTGATCGTCGGTGCGCAACGACGGCGGCGGGGCGATCATCACGGCCCGCGCCCCGGCTTCCATCGAAGCACGGGCAAGACTGCGCATAGCAGCGAACCCTGGCGCTGAAACGCCGACGATCACCGGCAGGCTCGTCCTAGCGGTGACGCGCCGGACGATTTCAATCGCTTCCGCTGCGTCCAGCTTAGGCGCCTCGCCCATGATGCCGAGGATCGTCATGCCATCGACGCCACAGCTTTCGTAGAAGCCGACCATCGTGTCGAGGGAATGCCAATCGATCTTGCCGTCCGGCTCGAACGGAGTCGGAGCAATCGTGAACACACCTTTTGTTTCTGGGCCCAAAGTCATTATGTCATCTTTCTCTTCAGTCGAATCTCAGGACCGGCGATCCGACCCACCCCGGTAACTGGTCCGGTCGAGCCGGTGCGAATATCTCGTAGTAGACGCATCCTTCCGGCCCGGTTCCGATCGCGCAATGGCGCGAACCTGCCGGAAAAAAGACGAGGTCCCCTGCCTTTGCCTCGAAGACATTGTCATCTACGGTAAGCCTGCACATCCCGGAAACCATCACCAGTATCTGCTCGTTATCATGCCAGTGAGTTTTGCCATCGAACACCACATCCGGTGCGGTCGTGATGCGAACGGCCGATATCTTGTCAGCGCAGATACCCTTGCGCCCCGAACCCGGCCGTATGCCGGCCACTTCGGGAAGGTTGTCCCAGTCTATCAGCATCGAAAACCTCTTATATGCTCGAGATCAGGCCGCCATCGACACGGATGACGGAACCAGTGAGATAGGAGGCGCGAGCACTGGCGAGGAATACCACCACATCGGCATATTCCTGGGGATCGCCGTAACGTCCAACCGGTATGGATGCGGTGCTCGCCGCTGAAACATCCTCGACGGCCTTGCCTTCCCGCCTTGCCTTCTGCTCGTCGAGGAAGCTGATGCGCTTGGTTGCGACGCGGCCGGGCAGCACAATATTGGCAGTTATACCGTCACGCCCCACCTCTCCGGCGAGAGTTTTCGACCAGCCGAGCAACGAGCCACGCAACGCGTTCGACAGGCCGAGATTAGGAATGGGCGAAATCACGCCCGAAGATGTCGAGGTGATGACTCTCCCCCACTTCCGGTCCCTCATTCCCGGCAGTACCGCATCGGTGACTGCAATCACCGACAGAACCATGCTGTCGAAATAGCTGCGCCAACTGTCAGCGTTCTGGCCCGACACCAACGTCGGTGGTGGGCCGCCGGTGATGTTGACGAGAATGTCCACTGGCCCGAGGGCTTTCTCTATGGACGCCACATTCTGCGGGATGGCCTCTATATCTCCGAGATCCCAACGCTGCGCGTGCGCCGCGCCGCCTTTGGTGGAAATTTCCGATGCAGTTGCCGCTGCGGCATTAAGATCGATGTCGGCAACTGCAACCGCCGCACCTTCTGCGGCAAGTGTTCTGGCGATTGCGCCGCCGAGACCGCCACCGCCGCCCAGTACAAGCGCGACTTTGCCCTTAAGACCAAGATCCATGATATTCCTCCCTGTTCAATTCAGGCCTTGACCTTGTATTCGCGGATAACGCCGTCCTTTGGCTCAAGGCCGAAACCTGGCTCCTGGCTGACGGTCAGCCAGCCCTCCTCCGGCTGGGGCACTGCTTCGAACAGCGCGTTGTACGTCATCCATTTGTGGAAGTGATATTCGACCAATCCGCCGTTGCTGACGCCGGCATGAAGCGCAATGTTGTGCGGGCCGTTGCCGTTACCGTGGCTAAGTGGAATGTTGAACACGCGCGCCAAGGCAGCTGTTCGCACGCCGGCGGAAAGGCCGCCATCGTTGTTGATGTTCGGCTGTATGAAGTCCACCGCACCGGCCTGCAGCAATTGCAGAGCCGAGAATTTCTCGTTTTCAGCTGCCGCCACCGGGATCTTCGTCCGCGATCGCAGATGAGCGAGAATAGCAGGGTCATTGTAGTAGACAGGCTCTTCGATGAAGGAGATATCCAATTCTTCGCACATGTTGCAAAGCAGCGAAGCTTCGGCGATCGACATGCGCAGATTTCCATCCATGGCAAGCCTGATGTTTGGCCCGATTGCCTCACGCATCGCCTTCATGCGCAGATAGTCCTCCTTTGGGTTGGGGATCTGTTGCCGCCCTACTGTATTCTTCACATGATTATTGCCGAGTTTCACAAGATGCGCGGCCTCGGCAGCGAGTTCCTCGGCGCTATAGACCGACGCGCCGTCATAGGCCGCACCATGCGTCACATAGACTGGGACGCGATCCCGGGCGCCACCGATCAAATGATGGACGGGCTTGCCGAGCGTCTTGCCCTTGATATCCCATAGGGCGATGTCGATCATCGCAAGTGCAGAGACATGAGCACGGCCGAGCGGTCGCTCCCAGGTGTGACGGTCGAACAGGGTCGGAAGCCGCTCCGTGCGGAACGGATCCTCTCCAATGATCTTTGGAGCGATGTACTTGTTGATCAGATCGGTAACAACTGGGTGGGTATAACCGCTCGTCGCCCAACCGCGGATGCCGTCGCTCGTTTCGATTTCCAGGAGCATCGCCCCTTCCGTCTTGGGCAAATCGCGGAACGGGGGGGGCTGAATTGGAATATTCTTCAGTTGATGAATTTCAAGCCGAGCGATCTTTTGCTGGCCCGGAGCAACTTCGTTCTCGAAAACGAAAGCTTCGCTAAGCATGTCTCCTCCTAGAATGCCTGTGGTTTCGACGGCACTATAAGCGGGAGGAATTCTAGGAAAAAATTGAAATATCAGACGTATTATTCTGTTTTACGAATTGGTTTGGGTCGCCTGCGGGCCGGTTTGCGGTCTTCAGACAAGGTCGGCAGCATTTTGCGAATGAGGTCCGTCAATCTTTTGGCGGCAGGTGACCACATCTGGCCACGCTGGATGATAATGCCGAATGGCTGGGTAATTTCGGGTTCAACGATCAACATTTTCTGTAGGGCGGTCGACCTCACATTATTGGCAGCTGACTCTGTCAGGATCGTCGCACCGAGGCCTGCCTCCGCAAGAGCGACCATGGTCTGGCCCTGGATGCACTGGTAGTGGACATTGAGCGAAATACTATGGGCTTTCGCAGCCTCGCCGATCATCTTTCCCATGACGGTCGTAGCATAGAACTGAATGATCGGAAGTGCAGACAATTCCAGGAACGTGATACGGTCGCGGATGTCAGGCAACAGAGTCTTCGGAACAAGTGCATAGATGCGCTCTGACAAGATTGTTTCGAACTCAAATTCACCATCGCCGACGACCGGCCCGATGGCGAAGTCCACGTCACCGTCACTCAAGGCGGTGAACAGTTCCGCTGATTTCAGCTCCTGCAGGACGATCCGAACCCCTGGATATTCGTGCTCGAAAGCCGCGAGGATGGGCGGAAGACGTGTGGCCGCGATGGTTGGTGAGCACGCCAGTGCAACCCGCCCGCGGCGCATGTCGGCAACCTCGCGTAACTTGCGCAGGCCGGCTTCAATTTCACCGATCGCACGGCGCGTGTTGGTCAGGAGCTGCTGCCCCTCCGAAGTGAGCTTCACCTTGCGCGTCGTCCGGTGAAAAAGCGCGACACCTACCTGATCTTCTAGCTGCTTGATTTGTGTGCTTACAGCCGACTGCGAGCGGTTGACCTGATCGGCTGCTTCCCGGAAACTGTTGTTTTCCGCAACAAGGAGGAAGGTTTGCAGGAGCTTGAGGTTCACTTTGTTCCCAACGACATCGATTTCTTGCAACTCAACCTCCGTTCTGAAAATCTAAATAATCGGCAAGATTATTGCATTTATCAGGCAATGCAATCTGCGTTAGCGTGATCGAATGCCGTTGAGGAGTTGCGGCATCAGCTTGGATATTTTGAGGGAGGTTTCCAAATGTCAGCAAACGGGTTTTCTGCGCGCGCTTTTTTGCGTCTCGTGATAGCTTCAGCATCGATTTCCGTTGCCACGATCGCGACCGCTTCCGAGTGGAAGCCGGAAAAAGATGTCGAGATGATCATATCATATGCGCCTGGCGGCGGTCTTGATCTGTTTGCCCGAAAGGTCATTGACGTCGTACGCTCGGAGAAGCTCGCGCCGGTCAATATCAATCCAGAGAATCGGTCGGGCGGTTCGGGCGCCGTGGGATGGGGCTGGGTCAAGGCAAATCGCAGCGACTCCAACGAGACGCTGACACCGATCAACACTGCCTCCATCTTAACGCCGCTACAAGTCAATGGCGCGACCGGATGGAAGGACCTGCGCCCGCTCTCCAACATCATGGCTGAAGATTACGTCATTTTCGTCAAGGGCGACTCGCCGTTCAAGACGCTGGACGATCTCGTAAAGGCAGCCAAGGCTTCGCCTCAGGCTGTGTCGATCGCGGTGGGCGGCATTGGTGATACCGTCGCCACGCGTGTTGTAGGAAAGGCTATTGGTGCGGAATTCAATCTCGTCACGTTCAGCGGCGGCGGCGAAACGACGAATGCCTTGCTGGGGGGTAATGTTGATGCGACCGTCAGCAATCCCGGAGAGTTTCTCGGGCAACTGACGAGCGGCTCGATCCGCGCGCTCGCAACAACGCGGCAAGGAAGATACGAAGGAGAGCTTTCGTCAATCGCGACGATGAAGGAGCTCGGCTACTCCAACGAGCTCGTGCAGAACTGGCGCGGCATTGCCGGGCCGAAGGGCATGTCCGACGAGGCCGCAGCATACTGGCAGTCCGTATTCGCGAAGGTCAGCGAGTCACCGGCGATGAAGGAATACATCGCGAAAAATTCTGCAGCCTTCGAAGTCCACGACGGCGCGGCCTATGCGGAATACATCGAGAAGCAGGAAGCCGTGTTCAAGGAACTGATGAAATGAACGGGCTTCGCATATTCGGCAGCTCTCTCCGGTCAAGAGAGAGCTTGCTGCCGATCCTGTTGCTTGTCGGTGGGCTATACTGGACGGGACAGGCATTCGCCCTGGGCATATGGAACGGTCCTCAACCTGGCTCCGGTTTCATGCCGCTGATCTACGGAGGCCTCCTTTGTCTCTTTTCGGCAGCCACCCTTTTATTTTCCGGCTCTGATGAGCCCCAGAAAGAACAAGGTGGCGTTCCCAAGCCGCTACTGCTCTTGGCGATGCTTATCCTTACTGTGGCGGGCTTCAATCTCATCGGTGGCGTTGCTTCCCTCTTTCTCATGATGAGCATCATGTTCATCGCCGTCGAACGCCTGCCGCCGATCCGTTCGCTCATCGTTGCAGCGGTGGTTTCATCTATATTCGCGATTGTGTTCGACCACTGGCTCTCCGTCAGCCTTCCTCACGGTCCTTGGGGATTTTGAAATGGAACAGTTCCTGCATCTTCTCGGCGGT
>DASUPM010000316.1:0-3095 GCA_036281095.1 Pseudorhizobium sp. | reverse complement strand
TCGTTCGGATGGCAGAAGCACAGGACCTTGACCACATGATCTTTCGGCCAATTATCGAGGCTGCCGCAATCCGGCCCGAGTTCCGGTTCCAGCGCAAGCGGGCGGGAGCCCGGCCATTCGGTCGGCCGGCCGATCCAGAGGCCCGTCCCGGCCGCCGCGTGAAGCGCCTTGCGGCCGTGGCGATCGTCGCACAGCAGCCCATAGCCCGATCTGCCGTCTGCAACCGCGGCTGCCGCCCGCAGGCACAGCATCTTGAAATCGCCGATGCGGCTGCGGTCCGCACCTGCTTCATCGGCGATGGATTCCAATTGGAGGCGGTGGTCGAAGGCGAAGATGCGCACCTGTGGCCAATCGCCCTTGCGGTTGGTCGACCAGTGGATCCGCTCAAGCTCGACGTCGTTGCGCAGATCGGGGCGCTTGACCCCGCGCCTCAGGAAGAACTGCAGTTCCTCCCATGACGGATAGGCCGGCGTGCAGCCGTGGCGGGATACGGCAAATGCACCGCAGGCGTTGGCGTAGGTCAGCGACGTCTCCCAATTCCCGTCTCGCAGCCAGCCGCGAAGCAAGCCGGACATGAAGCCGTCGCCGGCGCCCAGCACATTGAAGACCTCGATCGGGAAGCCCGGCCCAGACCGGCCTTCATCAAGCGTATCGGCGATCTCTCCTACAAAAGCGACGGCCCCCATCGGGCCGCGCTTGCAGACCAGAATAGCCGACGAGACCTTGCGCACGTTACGTAGCGCCTCGATCGTGTCGGTCGATCCGCCGGCAATGTGAAACTCCTCTTCGGTGCCGACGATGAGATCGAAGAGGTGCAGCGTCGATTGCAGCTTCGCCGTCACGGCGCGGGATTCGATAAAGCGGCTTTCACCGGCGCCGTGGCCTGCAAGGCCCCAGAGGTTTGGGCGGTAGTCGATATCAAGAGCAGTCCGTGCAGCGTGCTTGCGGGCAAGTTCAAGGGCCTTCAGAACGGCGGCCTCGGTGCGCGGATGGGACAGGTGCGTGCCGGTGGCGCAGACGCAACGGGCAGACGCTATGAAATCCTCCTGGATGTCGTCTTCGCAGAGCGCCATGTCGGCGCAGTTCTCGCGGTAGAAGATGAGCGGAAAGCTGCTTTCGTCGCGGATGCCGAGAAGAACAAGCGCGGTCAGCCGCTCCGGGTCGGTCTTCACGCCCGTCACATCGACGCCTTCGGCAAGCAGCTGTTCGCGGATGAAACGGCCCATGTGCTCATCGCCGACCCGGGTGATCACTGCCGATTTCAGGCCCAGCCGCGCGGAGCCGGCGGCGATGTTTGTCGGACTGCCGCCGATATACTTGGAAAAGGATCGCATGTCCTCCAGGCGGTCGCCGACCTGGTTGCCGTAGAGATCGACGGAAGAACGGCCGATCGTGATCAGGTCCAGAAGCTTCTTGTCGTCATTCGGCATGGGAGATCCAATCCACCGGATTCATTGCGTGTGCCTCCGACGCTCGGCGATGGCGACCGGCAGAGCGGAGACGATGGCCATGGATGCGGCGATCGAGCGGAAGCCGGCGTAGTCGTTCTCTGAGATCTCGAGCCAGACCTTCGACAGCGGCGCGAGCGGCGAGAGGGGCGAGTCGGTGACGGATACGATCGGCACGTCGCGCTCGTGCAGCCTGACGGCCAGGTCTATCGTATCGGAGGCGTAGGGAGCGAAGGAGCAGATGAAGGCGGCATCGTCCGCCTGCGCCATGTTGGCGATTTCCTCGTCGATGCCGTTGGTGGAACCGACCATGATGGCGCGAATTCCGAGTTTTCCGAAGGCATAGACCAGGTGCGCCGCCAGCGGATAGGAGCGGCGGCGGGCAATCAGGTAGATCGTTCGAGCCCGGCTCAGTACCGTGACCGCCTTTGCAAATTCCGCATCGGTCACCTGAGCGGAGAGCTTCTCCACCGATTCCCGCGCCGCGTTGATGAAGCCGTGCATCACGGTGCCGTCGAACGTCTCCGGCGACCCGCGCGATTCCAGCCGGCTCAGGCGCTCCTCATAGCTGGAGGCACGGGCCATCAGGCGGTCGCGGAAGACCTGCTGCAGGTCGGAGAAACCGTCGTAGCCGAGATGCCGCGCCAGGCGCACCAGCGTCGAGGGCTGAACCTGGGCTGCCTTTGCGATGGATGCCGTGGTGCCGAGCGCGATCTCGTCCGGATTGGCCAGCACATACCCTGCCGCCTCCGCCAGTCGCTTGGGCAGCGTATCCTGCGCTCCGACCATGCGGCTACGGAGAATCGCGAAGCTGTTCTTGTCCTTGACCATGACGGTTCCTCAGAGCCTGACCACAACGCCCTCTTTCGAGGAGCGAAAAGCCGCATCGGCAAGCATCAGGGCGCGCAAGCCATCCTCGCCGCTGGGCGAGGGGGACGCTCCGTCCCTGACGACGGCCACGAAGGCAGCGATCTCGGCAGCATAGGCCTCGACATAGCGGGTCATGAAAAAGTCGTGCAATGCAGGGCGTGTGAAGCCGGTGGCGGTGGCGAGCTCGATCGTTACCGGCCGCTGGTTTTCGACGGAGACGGTCCCTTTCGAACCATGGACTTCGACGCGCTGGTCGTAGCCATAGGTCGCACGGCGCGAGTTGGAGATCGCGCAATGCTTGCCGGATGCCGTCGTCAACGTGATGGATGCGCTGTCGAAATCGACGCCATCGATGGCCTTGTCCGTCAGGACCGAGCCGGTGGCATAAACCGATACGGGCTCTTCGCCGAGCAGGAAGCGGGCCATGTCGAAGTCATGGATGGTCATGTCGCGGAAGATGCCACCGGAGGTCTTGATGTAATCCATGGGTGGGGCACCCGGGTCGCGCGAGACGATCTGGATCATCTCCACCTCGCCGATGCGCCCTTCCGTGATGGCTTTCCTGACGGCAAGGAAGTGCGGATCGTAGCGGCGCTGGAAGCCCAGCATCAACTTGGCGCCGGTCTCGCGTACAACCTTCAGGCAGGCCTCGGCCCTTGCGACATCGAGGTCCACGGGCTTTTCACAGAAGATCGCCTTGCCGGCACGTGCAAACTTTTCGATCAGGTCCGCATGGGTATTGGTCGGAGTGCAAATCACCACGGCGTCCACGGAGGG
>DASUPM010000315.1:0-5552 GCA_036281095.1 Pseudorhizobium sp. | reverse complement strand
ATTGCTGTCGCTCTCGGTGCCATAGGCGCTGTCGACATAATCGATCAGGCCCTCATCGAGCGGCCAGGCGTTCACTTTCCCTTCCCACTCATCGACGATCGGATTGCCGAACCGGTAGACTTCGGTCTGCTGGTAGGGACCGCGCGCGGCAATCCATGCCTCGCGTGCCGCCTTCAGCGTCTCTTCGCCGGGCTTGCCGATCAATGCATCGATGGCCGCATCGAGAGCCTTCGCCGTGGTCAGCGAATCCTCGTACTTTGCGTGTGCCAGCGCAGCATAATGTTCCACCACGGCAGCCGGCTCGGCCGCGGCAGCCGGCGTGATGGCGAAGGCTGCGGATGCGGCCAGAAGCGCGAGGCTCGCGCCCAGGATTGTCTTGCGGATCATCGTCCCTCCTTCGGCAGCCTCTTCCCTCGGCTGCACAGGATGTGCATGGCGCAAACAAAAACTGGTGTCAAACTATCTAGTTTGGAATGATTTCAAACAGGGGCGCGGAACTGACCGAGGTCAAGTCCGTCAACCCGCCCTTCGCATGCGGCAGAAGAAGAAGCCGTCGGTTCCGGTGCTCGCCGGGCTCAGCGTAACGGTTCCCTGATCGCTGCTGCGTGGCTGCGGGGCAGTCGGTCCGAACAGCCGGCTCCAGGTGTCCAGAACGGATTCCGGCGAAAACTCCGGATGTGCTGCACAGAAGTCCTGGATCTGCCGGTCGTTTTCCTCCGGCAGCACGGAACAGGTGACATAGACGAGGCTTCCGCCCGGCTTCACGAAGGCAGAGGCCTCCGCGAGCGCTTCCTGCTGCTGGGTGATGCGCTCCTCGAGGTTCCTCTGCGTCAGGCGCCACTTGGTGTCGGGTCGCCGCCGCCAGGTCCCGGTTCCGGTGCAGGGAGCGTCTACCAGAACCACGTCCTGCCTTTCCTTCAGAACTTCCAGTTGCCGCGCATCGTCGTGCACCTGGACATTCCGCGTGCCGGCGCGCCGCAGCCGTTCGACGATCGGCGCCAGCCGCTTCCTGTCGGCGTCATAAGCGTGGATCTGGCCCTTGTTGTTCATGGCTGCGGCCAGCGCCAGCGTCTTGCCGCCGCCGCCCGCGCAGAAATCCAGCACCTGATCCTGTTCGTCGGGGCCGGCGAGATCCGCGACGATCTGCGATCCTTCGTCCTGGACCTCGAACCATCCCTTCTGGAACGAAAGCTCGGCGGTGACGTTTGGTAGCCGCGACGCTCCCTCTCCGGCCGCAATCCTGATCCCCTGGCGCGCGATCGGGGCTGCCGCAGCGCCGGAACGGTCGAGCGCCCTGACGACCTTCTCTCTGGATGCCTTCAGCGTGTTGGCCCGGAGATCGAGGGTCGGACGTTCCGCCAGTGCCTTGGCCTCCATCAGCCAGTCCTCGCCGAATATGGCCTGGAAGGACGGCTGGATCCACTCAGGGATGTCGCCCTGCACATTCAAGGGTGCATCTTCGAGGTTGCGGGAGGCGAGGGCCGAAAGGTTCGCTTCGGAAAGCGCAGGCGGAGCGAAGCGGTCATCGGCGAACTCGGTCGCAAGGGCTTCGGGAGAAAGCCCCCATTGCCGGATGAGGACCGCATGGGCGAGGGCTGCGGGACGTTCGTCGTCCATCAGCCACGCGTGGGAAAGGCGCATGCGCAGCGCGTCGTAGACAATGTTGCCGATCGCGGCGCGATCGCCGGAGCCGGCGAAGCGGTGAGACAGACCCCAGTCCTTCAACGCATCGGCGACAGGGCGCCGCCGCTCTTCGATGTCCGCCAGAACATCAATGGCTCCCGCCAGCCGTCCGCCCAGTCGCATGTCGCTCTCCGTTTCGGTTGAACCCGCCTGTGCGGGTCCTAGCTGCGATCACAACCGAGAGCAAGTCGAGGAAGCGCGGTTTAGCCGTCCCTCAGGCCCTTGCCGGAGGCTTTCTGGCTCTTGGCGTCGACGATCTGGTAGCAGACCTGCGCGGTGCCGGAGCGGATCATGCCGATGTTCTGCGCGGCGGCCTTGGATACGTCGATAACGCGCCCCTTGATGAACGGTCCGCGATCGTTGATGCGCACGACCACGCTTTTGCCGTTGCGCTTGTTGGTGACCAGAACCTTCGTGCCGAATGGCAGCGAGCGATGTGCGGCGGTCAGCTTTGCCGGGTTCATCCGTTCCCCGGATGCCGTCTTGGAGGTGAGCGCATACCAGGATGCATGGCCGCAGCCCGGTGCCGCCTGGGCCGAAACGGTGCCAAGCATTGCAAAAGCAGCGAAGGCAGCCGCGGCGAAAGTCGAACGTCGAATTGTTGTCAAATCTGTCGTCCCCGTCGAAGGATGTCCTGCACATGGCGTGCGTGAGACGGTTAAGCGGGGCGAAAATTGGCGAAAAAGTGTGCAGGAAGGTAACGGAATATTACAGAGCGTAATATTCGTTATTGCATATGAGGCTATGCGTGTCGCTGGTTTTTTGCAGACTCTGGAAAATTGTACGTAAAATCAAAAGCTAGTTAGAACGACGTTCCGGCGAAAATCGCTGCGCCCCCAGATCACGAAAAACGCAAAAATTTTTTTGCTGCAACGCGAGAAAAGGAGCTTCGAGATGCCAAAATCTACCGAAGCCTCGCCAAATTCTGATCGAAAAATCCGAGAAGGCGGGTCTGGATGGTTTTTCCATGCTGTGCCCGATGGGTTGTCAACCCTTCCATGTTCCGGTGTCCCATAGCTGCCGAAGCGACATCCGGTAGTGGGGGAAATCCAAACGAAAGCCGAGGTCGCGGATCTTGCGATTGGACGCCTTCTTGTTGGCGCCATAGAAGGAGCGTGCCATCGGCGTCATCTCTGCGGTCTCGAAGGCTTGTTCGAGCGGCGGTTGGACGCCCATCTGCCGCGCCGCCTCCGCAATGACGTCCTGTGGTGGTGCCGGCTCGTCGTCGGTTATGTTGAAAATTCCGCCGTGACCGGAGCGCGCCAGGCAAAGAGTGGCTCCGGCAATGTCCTCCACCCTGATCCGGTTGAAGACCTGGCCCTTCTTCACGATACGCCGTGCGGTCCCCTTCTCCAGGTTCACGAAGGCATTGCGCCCCGGGCCGTAGATCCCGGCGAGCCGCAGGACAGCGACGGGAAGACCCGCAGCCTGCCCTGCCGAAAGCCAGGCCTGCTCGGCCTCCACCCGTTGCTGCGAACGGCCGGGGGAGGGGCGGCAATCGCTTTCCTCGTCGACCCATTCGCCGCCATGATCGCCATAGACGCCGACGGTGGAGAGGTAGCCGATCCATTCGAGCTTCGGGAACAGCGTGCGCAGACGGTTGCCGGAGAGCTCGAGCAGCGGGTCGCCGGCAGCGCCGGGCGGGATGGACTGCACGAGATGCGTCACGCCAGAAAGGCGGCGGGCCAGTTTTTCATCGACATGATCGCCGTCGAAGACGAAGCTCTGGATGCCTTCCGCAGCCAGCGCGGTCGCCTTCTCGGCCGTTCGCGTCGTCCCCGCAACGGTCGCGCCGGAACCGATAAAAGCCCTGGCGATCGCGGTTCCGGAATAGCCGCATCCGAATATCATCAAGTCCATCATGCGGCTCCTGCCATTCGCCATTCGTCCAGGACGTCCGGATCATCCTCCTCCACTCGCGCCGCCGCGAAGCGTTCGAATTCCTCGTCCAGCATCAGCCGCTTCAGAGCCCAGATGGCCATGCCGCGCACGACTGGTGAAGGATCGCGCGCAAGCTTCAATGACGGCTCGATCAGCCCGGCATCGCCGGAATTGCCTGCCGCGAGCAGGACGTTGCGGATGAAGCGGTCGCGCCCGATGCGTTTCACCGGCGAACCGCTGAAGAAGCCGCGGAAGGTGGCGTCATCGAGGGTCATCAGGAAGGAGAGCGAGGGTTCCTTCAAGTCATCCCGCGCCTTGAGCTTCATCTCCGAGGCGCTGGCGGCGAACTTGTTCCATGGACAGGCCGCGAGACAGTCGTCGCATCCATAGATGCGGTTGCCGATCAGGGCGCGCAGTTCCGGGTCGATCGGGCCTTTGTGCTCGATCGTCAGGTCGGAGATGCAGCGGCGGGCATCCAGCCTGTAGGGCGCGGGGAACGCGTCCGTCGGGCAGGCGTCGAGGCAGGCTCGGCAGGAGCCGCAATGGTCCGCCTCCGGCTCATCGAGCATCAGCTCGGCGGTAGTGAACATGCTGCCGAGGAAAAGCCAGGAACCGTGGGTGCGGCTGACCAGATTGGTATGCTTCCCCTGCCAGCCAAGTCCTGCAGCCTCCGCCAAGGGCTTTTCCATGACCGGCGCGGTATCGACGAAAACCTTCACGTCCTCCCCTGCGCGGGCGGCAAAGCGGGTGGCGATCTCCTTGAGGCGGCCCTTGACCAGGTCGTGATAGTCGCGGTTGCGCGCGTAGACGGAAATCGCCCCCAGATCCGGCTTGAGCTGCAATTCCCGCGGGTCCTCGTCCGGCCCGTAGTTCAGACCGAACATCACGACCGAGCGCACTTCCGGCCAGAGTGTCCTCGGGTCGCCCCGGCGCTCCCTGGTTTCCTCCATCCATCCCATGGTCCCGTGATGCCCGTCCGCGAGATAGACGTCGAGTCGTGCGGGCGCTTGAGGAATGCTGCCCGCGTGGGTGATGCGACAAAGATCGAATCCGTGAGCCGCCGCTTCCTGCCTGACGAGCGCGGTTAGCTTTTCCCGCCGCCGATCCGCTCGATCGGCGGATGTGTCCGCGCGACTAGAAATCGAGGTCCGCATAGTGAGATACCGGGGTAAGCCCCCGGACCCGCTCGGCCAGCAGAGGCCGGAAGGAGGGGCGCGACTTCAGCCTTTGGTACCAGTCCTTGGCGATCGGCGTCTCGGACCAGTCGATCTCGCCCAGATAATCAAGCACGGAAATGGACGCCGCGGCGGCGAGATCCGCGTAGCTTAGCCGGTCGCCGGCCAGCCACGGGCGCGAGCCGGCAAGCCAGGCGAGGTATTTCATGTGCTGCCGGATGTTCGTCCGGGCGGTGCGCAGCGCCTTGGAATCCGGCGCGCCCCCACCCTGTGCCGCGGTCATCTGCAGCTTGTAGACGCGTTCCCGCACCAGCGGCCGCGTCACGTCGTTCTCCATCTTCGACAGGAACCATTCGGTGAGGCGGCGGATTTCGGCGCGCTGAAACGGGTCTTCTGCCAGCAGGCGGCGTTCACGCTTCAGGACACCATGCGTCTCGTCGAGGAATTCCATCAACACGTTCGGCCCGCAGAGCGCCCGCATGCTGTCGTCCACGTAGACCGGCAGCGTGCCGGCGGGATTGAGGGTCAGGAACTCGCGCCGCTTCTCCCAGGGCTGTTCTTCCGCCAGCTCCGTTTGAAAGCCATATTCCGACAGGATAAGGCGGACGAATCGCGAACTGGACGACATCGGGTGATGGTAGAGAGTGGGCATCGATACGTGAGCTTTACAAATTCGGTATAGGAAGACGACGCTGCGCCGAAGCAAAGGCAATACCGCAGCTATATGGGTTTGGTAAGAGGCATGGCAACCAAAGGGCCTCCTCCGGTTCCGGCAAGCCTGCCCGAGAACCAGCAAAAGAAGGGTGAAGAATG
>DASUPM010000314.1:0-10844 GCA_036281095.1 Pseudorhizobium sp. | reverse complement strand
CGGAGGCATAGGCGGAGCGGCCGAACGGCGTCCGCGTCAGCACGAACCACATCATCGCAACGACGAAAATCGCGACCCAGGAGAGGACCGGCAGGCCGAGGATGGCTGTCCTAGGCACGTTCAGGAAGGTCGGCGTCATCTGGTGGGCATTGACCCAGCCCCCGCCGGACAGCACGAAGGCCATCCCTCGATAGATCGTCAGCGTGCCTAGCGTCACCACGATCGGCGGGATCTGCAGGATCCAGACGAGAAAGCCGTTGATGCTTCCGAGGAAGGCGCCGATGCCGACCGCCATCAGGATCAGCACGGCGAGCGGCAGATCCGGATAGGCAGCATTGGTCATTGCAACGGCCATGCCGGTGAATGCAAGGTTGGCGGCGACCGAAAGATCGATCGACTTCGTCAGGATCACCGTCATTTGCGCAAGCGCCAGGATGATCAGGATCGAGGTGTCGTTGAAGATGCCGGCAAGCTTGGCCGGCGCGGCGAAACCCGTGGCGCGGGTTGAGAAGCCGGCAATCATGAGAATGATGATGCCGGTAAGGAGAAGTTCGCGGTTTTTCAGGAGCTGCTTCATCATCGCTTCCTCAGGCGTTTCCGGTCGCCGCGCGGACGAGAAGCTCCGCCGTGGCATCCGCCCGTTCGAACAGTCCCGCCTGCAGCCCCTCGTGCATCACCATGATCCTGTCCGACATGCCGAGGATTTCCGGCAGTTCGGACGAGACCATGATGATGGAGAGGCCCTGGGAGGCGAGCTCGCTGATGAAGCCGTGGACGGCTGCCTTCGAGCCGATGTCGATACCCTTGGTCGGCTCGTCCAGAATGATCACCTTCGGCTGGGTCGCCAGCCATTTGCCGATCACGACCTTCTGCTGGTTCCCGCCGGAAAGGGTGCCGACCGGAACGGACAGTGCCGCCGCCCGCAGGTCCAGCCTCTCGGCATATTTCCGGGCCAGTGCGAGTTCGTTCGCAGCCTTCAGGAAGCCGGAGCGGGATGTTCTGGCGAGCGAGGGCAGCGACATGTTCTGAAAGATCGGCATCGGCAGCGCCAGGCCGTGACGGCCCCGTTCCTCCGGCACGTAGACGATCCCCGCGGCGATCGCATCGGCCGGCGAATGAAGTGTCAGGGGTCGCCCCTCCAGAAGGACATGTCCCGAGGATGCTCGCGTCGCGCCGAACAGCGACTGGCAAAGCTCTGACCTTCCGGCGCCGATGAGACCGTAGAGGCCGAGAATCTCCCCCCGCCGAAGCTCGAACGAGATATCGTCGAATTCGGTGGGATGGCTGTAGCCAGCGACGGAGAACACCACGGGGCCGAGTTCCACCCTGGTCTTCGGAAAGACGTCCTCGATGTCGCGTCCCACCATCAGGCGGACGATCTCGCTCTGCGGCGTCTCCTTCAGCCGGCCTTGTCCGACAGCGCGCCCGTCACGGAAGACGACGAAATTTTCGGCGATCTCGTAAAGCTCGTCGAACTTGTGGCTGATGAACAGGATCGCCTTTCCCTGCCACTTCAACGTTTCGACGATCCGGAAAAGGTCGTCGATTTCGCGGCGGGACAGAGCGGCGGTCGGCTCGTCCATGATGACGATGCGTGCATCCACCGAGAGAGCGCGGGCAATTGCCACCAGATGGCGCTGGGCGATCGCAAGGTCCTTGAGGCGGACAGTGGGATCGATGTCGCTTTCGAGCTGCGCCAGGAGCGTGCGCGAGCGCTTGTAGATGCTTCGCCAGTCGATGGTTCCGAAACGGGTGCGCGGGGCATGGCCGAGAAAGATGTTCTCGCCCACCGTCAGGTCGTCGAACAGCACGGTCTCCTGATGAATGGCCGTAACGCCCGCATCGATCGCGGCCTGGGCGCTGGAAAAGCTGACAACCTCGCCGTCGATAAGGATCTCGCCCTCGTTCGGGCGATAGATGCCGGTGAGAATCTTGACCAGCGTCGACTTGCCGGCGCCGTTCTCGCCGATCAACGCGGTCACCTGACCGGGATGGAGCGTCAGGCTGACTCCATCGAGCGCCTTCACGCCGGGAAAGATCTGCGAGATGCCGCGCATTTCCAGGATGGGCTTCACGTCCGGCACGACCTCGGCGTCGATCTTTGGAGCCTGCATGGGCATCGTCTATCCACCATTGAGTTCCCGCCCGGCGGCTTACCGCCGGGCGTCCGAAAATCGTCCAGGATCAAAAGATCTTGGAGAACTCGTCGATGTTCGATGCGTCGTAGACGAAGGGGTCGGCCATCGCGGCTTCGCCGTTGTCGCCGATCTTGATCTTGCCCATCCGGCCCGCTTCGATCTCCGACCCGGGCGCGCCATCGGTGTCACCCTTGACGAGATGGTAGGCGATCTGGGTGGCCGAGTATCCGAGATCGATCGGGTTCCAGATGGCGAACTCCTTCGTCGCGCCGGACTTGATCGCCCCTGCCATTTCGGAAGGGAGGCCGAGACCGGTCACATAGACCTCGCCGATCTTGCCGGCATCCTTGACCGCCTGGGACGCCGCAAGGACACCTACGGTGGTCGGCGCGACGATGACCTTCACGTTCGGCTGCGAGGAGAGCAGGCCCTGCGCCTCGCGGTAGCTCTTGTCGGCGAGGTCGTCGCCGTAGACGGTGGTGACGAGGTTGAGCCCCGGGAAATCCGCGAGCTGCTTCTTCATCTCCTCGATCCAGATGTTCTGGTTCGTGGAGGTGGTGGTAGCCGACAGGATCGCGAAGTCACCCTTGCCCTCCGGCAGATGGCTCTTGGCGAGTTGCAGGCACATCTTGCCGATGAGCTCGTTGGAAGACGGGTTCAGGTGCATGATGCGGCCTTCCGGCGCCACTCCGGAGTCCCAGGAGATTACCTTGATGCCGCGCTGCATCGCCTTCTTCAGCGCCGGCACGACCGCGTCCGGATCGTTGGCGGAAACCGCGATGGCATCCACGCCCTGCGCGATCAGCGAGTTGATCACCTCGATCTGACCTTCCGCCGTGGTGGTCGTCGGACCGGTATAGATGATTTCGACGCCGCCGAGTTCCTTCGCGGCTTCCTCCGCTCCCTTGTTGGCGGCCTCGAAGAAGCCGTTGCCGAGCGACTTGACCACCAGGGCGATCTTCATGTCGGCGGCCGAGGCCATGCCTGCCATCGATACCGATGCTGCCAGCGCGAGCGCGGCGGCCCCGAAATGTCTGCGTGTAAGTTTCATCTCTTATCCTCCCAAAAAAAGACCGTTCAACTCCGCCTCTCCGGCCGGTCGTCTCCTCACGCGACCGAAGAGGTATCCTCCCTCTCGGCCGACGTCGCCGGCTTGACCACAACGAGCGAAACGCCGGCGGCCTCCACCATCGCGGCGGCATCGTCGGCAATGCCGTCGTCGGTGATGATCTTCGAAACATTCTCCAGCGGGCACAGGATCATGCTGGACCGCCGCGTGAACTTGCTGGAATCCACCATGACCACCAGTTCCTCGGCCTGCCGCATCAGCCGCTGCTCGCTCTGGATCACCAGCGCATCCGGCTCCATGACGCCGAGAGCCGAAATTCCCTGCGCGCCGATGAACATGCGGCGAGCGTAGAAATTGCGGATGGTATCGTTCTCGAACGGCGAAAGGATCAGGCTCTGATCGCGGTAGATCGCGCCGCCCGGAACCGTCACCGTGCATTTGGAATGCTTCACCAGATGCTCTGCGATCGCAAAGGAATTGGTCATCACCTGCAGTCGGCGGGCCGACATGTAGTGCACCATCTGGAACGTCGTGGTGCCGCCGTTGATGATGACGGAATCACCTTCTTCGCACAGGTCGAGTGCCGCACGCGCTATTGCGCGCTTCTTGTCGATATTGACCGATTCAGAGACCCGGAACGGACGCGCAGCGAGATTGCCGAGCTGGGGCGGATGCACGGCCTCCGCCCCGCCCCGGACCCGCCGCAGCTTGCCCTGCACATGAAGGGCCGCGATATCCCGGCGGATCGTTGCCTCGGACGCCTCCGTCAGCTCCGCAATGTCCTGAACCGTCACCACAGGCTTTTCCTGTATGGCGCTCAGAATGATGCGATGTCTTTCCCGCTCGTGCATGGGTCCTCCTTCCGTCATCTAGGCGCACAACGCGAAGCATGTCAATCATCAACAATCAAATTCGATAATGTTGCAGCGCAATGCGATCATTCTTGATCGTTTTTGATTGACAAGCAGCGAAGCTCTACGGAATAACCGCTTCTGACGCCGGCACAGGATCAGCGCTGTGGGCGGGAAGATGGGAGGATCGTCTATGTCGGGCACGCCGCGCCTACTCGAAAACCGCTGGGATGATTCCCATGCAGCCGGGCTCGACGAGCCGGGCAAGCTGCTCTACCGCTCCAACCTTCTGGGCGCCGACAAGCGGATCACCAACTTTGGCGGCGGCAACACCTCCGCCAAGGTGATGGAAACGGATCCCCTGACCGGCGAGGCCGTGAAGGTGCTCTGGGTGAAGGGATCGGGCGGCGATGTCGGCACGATCAGGCTCGACGGCTTCGCCACCCTCTATCTCGAAAAGCTGGAGGCCCTCAAGGGGCTCTACAAGGGCCTGGAGGACGAGGACAGGATGGTCGGCTTCCTGCCTCACTGCACATTCGACCTCAACCCCCGCGCCGCTTCCATCGACACCCCGCTCCACGGCTTCGTGCCCTTCACTCATGTCGATCACATGCATCCCGACGCGATCATCGCGATCGCCGCCTCCAGGAACTCCCGCGAACTGACGCAGAAGATTTTCGGCAGCGACATAGGCTGGCTGCCGTGGCGTCGGCCGGGCTTCCAGCTCGGGCTCGATCTGGAAGCCTTCGTCAAGGCGAACCCGAATGCAAAGGGTGTCGTCCTGGAAAGCCACGGCCTTTTCACCTGGGCCAACGACGCGAAGGAATGCTACGAGCTGACGCTCGAAATCATCAACAAGGCGATCGAGTGGTTTGCCGTGGAAACGGACTGCAAGCACGCCTTCGGCGGTGCCGTCGCGCAAAGTCTCGCGCCGGCAGAGCGCCGTACGATCGCCGCCCGTCTGATGCCCGAGATCCGCGGGCGCATCGGGCGGGACGAGCGCAAGCTCGGCCATTTCGACGATCAGCACGCCGTGCTGGAATTCGTGAATGCGAAGGACCTCGGACCTCTCGCGGCCCTCGGCACCTCCTGCCCCGACCATTTCCTGCGCACCAAGATCCGACCGCTGGTGATCGACTTCGATCCCGCCAAGCCTGACCTCGATGCGGTCATCGCCGGGCTGGACCGGGCGCTCGAGGACTACCGGGCCGACTACACGCGCTACTACGAGACCTGCAGGTACGACAACTCGCCGAAGATGCGCGATCCGAACCCGGTCATCTTCCTCGTTCCCGGTGTGGGGATGTTCTCCTTCGCCAAGGACAAGGCCACCGCACGCATCGCCGGCGAGTTCTATGTGAACGCGATCAATGTCATGCGCGGCGCGTCCACCGTGTCGGAATACCAGGGGCTGCCGGAACAGGAAGCCTTCGACATCGAATATTGGCTGCTCGAAGAAGCCAAGCTGCAGCGCATGCCGAAGCCGAAGAGCCTTGCCGGCCGCGTCGCCTTCATCACCGGCGGCGCCGGCGGGATCGGCAGGGCGACGGCAGAACGCCTCGCCTCCGAAGGCGCATGCGTGGTGCTCGCCGACATCGACGAAGCCGCCCTTGGAGAAACGAAGGCGGACTTCGAGAGTACCTTCGGGAAGGATTCCGTCCGCGCACTCAGACTGGACGTCACCAGCGAAGATGCCGTGCGTACCGCCTTCGCCGATGCCTGCGTCGAATTCGGCGGCATCGACATCCTTGTGTCCAATGCCGGCATCGCCTCCTCCGCTCCGGTGGAGGAGACCACGCTCGCCATGTGGGACAAGAACATGAGCATCCTGGCGACCGGCTATTTCCTCGTCTCACGGGAGGCCTTCCGCCTGTTTCGCCGGCAGAAGCTTGGAGGCAACGTGGTCTTCGTGGCCTCCAAGAACGGCCTTGCTTCCTCTCCCAACGCCTCCGCCTATTGCACGGCCAAGGCTGCGGAAATCCATCTCGCCCGCTGCCTGGCGCTCGAGGGAGCGGAAGCCGGCATCCGCGTCAATACGGTCAATCCCGATGCGGTCCTGCGGGGTTCCAAGATCTGGAGCGGAGAATGGAGGGAGCAGCGCGCCTCCTCCTCGAAGATCCAGGTGGACGAACTTGAAGAACATTACCGCAAGCGCTCGATGCTGAAGCTCAACGTTTTTCCGCAGGATATCGCCGAGGCGATCTACTTCCTGTCATCCGACCTTTCGGCCAAATCGACCGGGAATATCATCAACGTCGATGCGGGCAACGCCCAGAGCTTTACGCGCTGAGCGTTTGGGGAGGAGGAAACATGGCTGAGCACAAGATTGCGGCGGATGTGATCGCCGCCGAAAACGAGAAGCGTGCACCCGCGCTCGAAGCCGACTATGCGGCGCTGGGCGAAACCCTGTCCCGCCGCGGCATCGACATCGAGGACGTCACCCGCAAGGCGGGCGAGTTCTTCGTCGCGGTCCCCTCGTGGGGCGTCGGCACGGGCGGCACGCGTTTTGCCCGCTTTCCCGGCGAAGGCGAGCCGCGCGGCATCTTCGACAAGCTGGATGACTGCGCGGTGATCCACCAGCTCGCGAGAGCCACGCCGACGGTCTCGCTGCACATACCCTGGGACAAGGCCGACCCGCGGGATCTGAAGGCGAAGGGCGACGCATTGGGGCTCGGCTTCGACGCGATGAATTCCAACACGTTCTCCGATCAGCCGGATCAGCGCCATTCCTATAAATACGGCTCGCTCACCCACACGGACGCCGCCACCCGGCAGCAGGCGGTGGAGCACAATCTGGAATGCATCGAGATCGGCAGGGCCCTCGGTTCGAAGGCCTTGACCGTCTGGATCGGCGACGGCTCCAACTTTCCCGGCCAGAGCCACTTCACCCGCCAGTTCGAACGCTATCTCGCCTCCATGGCGGAGATCTACAAGGCGCTGCCGGACGACTGGCGGCTGTTTTCCGAACACAAGATGTACGAGCCCGCCTTCTATTCGACGGTGGTGCAGGACTGGGGCACGAACTATCTGATCGCCAGCACGCTCGGACCAAAGGCGTTCTGCCTAGTCGATCTCGGCCACCATGCGCCGAACACGAATATCGAGATGATCGTCGCGCGGCTCATCCAGTTCGGCAAGCTCGGAGGCTTCCACTTCAACGACTCGAAATACGGCGACGACGATCTCGATGCCGGCGCGATCGATCCTTACCGGCTGTTCCTCGTCTTCAACGAGCTGGTCGATGCCGAACGCCGGGGGGTACAGAACTTCCACCCCGCGCACATGATCGACCAGAGCCACAACGTCACCGACCCGATCGAGAGCCTGATCGCGAGCGCCAACGAGATCCGCCGCGCCTATGCGCAGGCGCTGCTGGTCGATCGTGCCGCGCTCGACGGGTTCCAGGACGGCAATGACGCATTGATGGCGACGGAAACGCTGAAGCGCGCCTATCGCACCGACGTCGAGCCGATCCTGGCGGAAGCGCGCCGCCGCGCGGGCGGCGCCATCGATCCGGTCGCGACCTACAGGGCGAGCGGCTACCGGGCGAAGGTGGCGGCGGAACGTCCCGCCATCCGGGGTGGCTCCGGCGGGATCGTCTGACGCTCCGCCTACCCCGCCCTCGCCTGCAGCCACTTGGGCTGCGGCACTGCGTTCAGGAGGGTCTTCGTGTATTCGTGCTGGGGAGCCGCAAAGAGCGATAAGGTCTCGCCCTGCTCCACGATCCTGCCCTGCTGCATCACCAGGATGCGGTCGGCGAACTCGCGCACGATCGGCAGGTCGTGCGTGATGAAGATGTAGGACAGGCCGAGCCGCCGGCGAAGGTCGGCCAGCAGGTCGATGACCTGCATCTGGATCGAGACGTCGAGCGCCGAAACCGCTTCGTCGCAGACGATCAGTTCCGGCTCGCTCGCAAGGGCGCGGGCGATCGCGATCCGCTGCCGCTGACCGCCGGAGAACTGGTGCGGGTGCCGGTCCGCATGGTCCGCCTTCAGCCCCACGAGTTCCAGAAGCTCCACAACCCTGTCGTTCCAGCGCGATTTCGGCAGGATGTCACGGTGGATGATCCATGGCTCCCCGATGATCGAACGAACGTTCATCCGCGGGTTCATCGAGCCGAACGGGTCCTGGAACACCATCTGGACTCGCCGCCGGAAGCTGTTCAGCGCCGCACCCTGCAGTTGAAAGATATCCTCTCCGCCAAACAGTGCCCTGCCGATGGTCGGCTCGTTCAGCCGCAGCAGCATCCGGGCGATGCTGGATTTTCCGGATCCGGATTCGCCGACGATCCCCACCGTCTCGCCGCGACGGACGGTGAAGCTCACATCGTCCACGGCCCTGAATTCGCGCTTTTCCGCAAAGGGCCCTGATCCCAGCACATAGTGCTTGCTCAGGTTCTCCACCTCCAGGAGCGCCTCTCCGACGATCGGCTCGCGACGGACCGGATCACCCGAGGGAGCGTGGGGAACCGCCGACATAAGGCGCCGGGTGTAGTCATGGGAGGGGTTGGTGAAGACGTCCTCCGCCTTGCCGCTTTCCACCACCTTTCCGCCGTTCATCACGATGATGCGATCCGCCATTGCCGCGGCCACTTCGAGGTCGTGGGTGATCATGATCAGCGCCATGCCCGTCTCGCGCTGGAGGTCGCCCAGCAGTTCGAGGATCTGCGCCTGCACGCTCACGTCGAGGGCCGTGGTCGGCTCGTCGGCGATCAGGATGTCCGGCTTCAGCGCGATCGCCATGGCGATCATCACGCGCTGGCGCTGCCCTCCGGAAAACTGGTGCGGATAAAAGTCGATCCGCTTCTCCGGCTCCGGAATGCCCACGCGAGCGAGAAGGTCAACGACCTTCTCGCTCACTTCGCTCCCGGTTCCGGCACCATGGCTTTCGAACACTTCGGCGATCTGGCGCCCGACGCTGTAGACGGGATTGAGATAGGCCAGCGGGTCCTGGAAGATCATCGCCATGCGGCGACCGTTCACCCCTCGCCGGCCTTCCGCGTCAAGCGCTGCGAGGTCGGTCCCGTCGAAAACGAGCGAGCCGGAGACGATGTCTCCCGGAGGGCAGTCGATCAGCCCCATCACCGTTCCCGTGCTGACACTCTTGCCCGATCCGCTCTCCCCGAGGATCACCAGAGTTTCCCCGGGGCAGACGCTGAAGGAAACACGATCGACCGCCCGGACAGGGTCGCCTTCCGAGAGAAAGTCCACCGTCAGATCGTCGATGCGGAGGATTGGCGTGTCCGACAGCGTCATCGCGGAGCCTTTCTCAGTGATTGAAGGCGCCAGCGCTGCAACGGGTCGGCCACCGTTCGCGCCCAGCTGGCGAGGATATTCAGGGAAAGCGTCGTCAGGAGGATGGCAAGGCCCGGCCAGAAGGCGATCCACCAAGCAGTTGCCAGGTAGCCCCGGCCGTTGGCGACCATAGCGCCCCAGGTAAAGTCCGGCGGCTGGATGCCGAGCCCGAGAAAGCTCAGCGAGGATTCCGCCAAAATGGCGGTCGCGAAATCGATCGCCGCGATCGTCACGAGCGTCGGCAGGACGAGCGGGGCGATATGGCGGAACAGGATGCGGGAATTGCTTGCCCCCATGGATCGGGCGGCACTGACGAACATTCGCTCGCGGACTTCCAGGACCTCGGCGCGCGCCGTGCGGATGAAGATCGGCATGCGGGTGATCGCCAGCACGATGACGAGGTTCATCATGCTGGGGCCGAGCGTGTAGAGCACGATCAGGGCCAGCAGCAGCGACGGGAAGCTCATGATCACGTCGGCCAGACGAAGGATGACGTGGCTGTACCAGCGTTCGGAATATCCGGCGACAAGGCCGAGCGTTCCGCCTAAGGCGAGCGAGCAGAAGACGGCGGCCGCGGCGATGCCGAGCGTATTCTGCGCGCCGACGATCAGCCGCGCCAGGATGGGCCTGCCCAGCGTATCGGCACCGAGAATGTAGATGAAGTCATGCTCCGGGGAGAAGGGCGGCAGGTTGCGCTGCCTCAGGCCGAGCTTGTCGGCCATGTCTCCCACCAGCATCGGCCCGAGTAGGACGCAGGCGACGAGGACGAGCAGGAAGAACGCCGCTCCAAGAGCCAGCTTGTCACGCGTGAGGTAGATCGCGAGCTGCCGCAGGTTTCCGTAGGATTTCGGAGATTGCGCCGTCACATCGGCCATTGCCGCCTCCTCAGTAGCGAATGCGCGGATCGAGCGCCACATAAAGAAGGTCGATCGCGATGTTGACGATGAAGATGGCGACGGCGGTGACGAGGATCGTCGATTGCACCACGGCGAAGTCACGCTGGATGATCGAGTCGATCATCAGCTTGCCGATGCCCGGCCAGCCGAAGATCGTCTCCACCACGACGGCGCCGTTGATCAGCCCCGTGGTGAGGTCGCCGGCAACGGTGATGACTGGCAGGAGCGAATTCCGGAGGGCGTGACCGAAGATGATCTTCCGGCGCTTCATGCCCTTCGCATGCGCGGTCTTGATGTAGGGCGAGGCGAGCGCGGAGATCATGGTGCCCCGCACCACCTGCACCAGCAGGCCGAACGGGCGCAGCATGAGGACGACGATCGGCATGATCCAGTGCAGCGCCGTTCCCGTGCCGGATGTCGGCAGCAGACCGAAGCCGACGGCGAAAACCAGAATTCCGACGATGCCGATCCAGAAATCCGGCGTGCTGGCACCGGCCAGCGAAACCAGCCCGGCAGTCCGGTCGAAGACGCTCCCCGGGCGGGCCGCCGCCAGAGCCCCGACGACGATCGCCAGCACGATCGCCAGGCTCATCGCC